>CAXTJW010000171.1:0-7636 GCA_964244305.1 uncultured Acetobacteraceae bacterium | reverse complement strand
TGCCCTTCGACACGATCGTGCTGCGGGTGTTCTTGCCGATATGGATCATCTTGGTACCGGTGTCGGCCTGCTGCCGGTTGTTCGTCACCGCGACGGAGTAGAACTCACCCACGCTGCCCTCGCCCTGCAGCACGCAGCTCGGATATTTCCAGGTGATCGCCGATCCGGTTTCCACCTGGGTCCAACTCACCTTGCTGCGCGCCCCGCGGCAGGCGGCGCGCTTCGTGACGAAGTTGTAGATGCCGCCCTTACCGTTGGCGTCGCCGGGATACCAGTTCTGCACCGTGCTGTACTTGATCGTCGCATCGTCGAACGCGACGAGTTCGACCACGGCAGCATGCAGCTGGTTCTCGTCCCGCATCGGCGCGGTGCAGCCTTCGAGGTAGCTGACGTATGCACCGTCGTCGGCAATGATGAGCGTCCGCTCGAACTGGCCGCTGTTCTTGGCATTGATGCGAAAGTAGGTGCTCAACTCCATCGGGCAACGTACACCCTTGGGGATGTAAACGAAGCTGCCATCGGTGAACACGGCGCTGTTGAGCGCGGCGAAGTAATTGTCCGACACCGGGACCACGGTGCCGAGATACTTACGCACCAGCTCCGGATGCTCGCGCACCGCCTCGCTGATCGGGCAGAAGATCACGCCCGACTTCGCCAGCGTCTCACGGAAGGTGGTCGCGACGGACACGCTGTCGAACACCGCGTCGATCGCGATGTTCGGGTTGCCCGAGCCGATCACGCCCTCCATTCCGGCGCCCTCGACCCCGGCCAGGATCGCACGCTCCTTCAATGGAATGCCCAGCTTCTCGTACATCGCCAGCAGTTCGGGATCGACGTCATCCAGGCTTTTCGGCGCCGGGCGCTTGGGCGCGGCGTAATAATGGATGTCCTGGTAGTCGATCTTGGGATAGCCGACCTTGGCCCAATTCGGCTCGACCATGGCCTCCCATGCGGCGAACGCGGCCAGCCGCCACTCAAGCAGCCACTCGGGCTCCTCTTTCTTGGCGGAGATCATGCGGACCGTATCGGTGGTCAGGCCCTTGGGGGCGATGTCCATCTCAATATCGGTCTCGAACCCCCACTTGTAGCTCGACTGCGTGAGGGACTGGACGGTATCGATCGTCTCGGTGACTGCGACCATTGGGACCTACTCGGCGGAAAGGGTGGCGAGGACGAGGACATTATGCGAAGTGCCATCGGGCGGCTGGGCCACAGCCCGCGGCTGGAAAGCGCGCGGGACGTTGCGGTCCATGTCGGCGAGGGTGATGCGGGTGAGTGCTTGCCGCACCGCGTCGTTTACCGGATCCCAGCGGCCGCGGACCGGGCAAAGATGCTCGGCCTCGCAGCCCGTACCGGAGCCCTCGACGCAGGCGGTCAACGCGATCGGGCCGTCGATGGCAGTGATGACGTCGACGACCGGAACAGCCGAAAGCGGCTGCGCCAAACGATAGCCGCCGCGTGCGCCGCGCTGACTGGTGACCAGCCCGGCGGACGTCAGCGCCTTCAGCACCTTCGCCACCGTCGGCTCCGGCACTCCGGTTATGGCGGCGATACCGGGCGACGTCTGCACCGGCTCGCCATGCGACAGCCGAACTAGCACGACAACGGCGTAATCCGTAAGTTTTGACAACCTGAGCATAATGCAACCTGTAATCGGACCTGTGTAGTCCTGATTGCTGACAGATGAGTGATGGGGCAGGCCGCGTCAAGGGCGGCGGCCCCAATCCGTCGTACCTTGGCCCGTAAGAACGGGCGGGCATTAGCCGTTCGTTAGCAAGCCCGCATAGACGACCGGACCGGTCGGCGCCCCGGTCGGCGAGCCACCGGTCGGTTCCTGGCTGACCAGCAGTCGCGTGCCGGCGCTGACGGCCGCGCGCAGCCGGGTGCGCCCGCCGCCCGGCAGTAGCCCGAGGCTGACCGGCACCGTCGTTCCCTCACGCAATGCCCACAGTTCGAGCGAGCGGTCGACCGGAATGCTGGGCCGGCCTATGGCAATGACGGTCGCCTGGCCGCGGTCGCCCACCCGCACGAGGAAAACTGCGCCTGGGCTGCCCTGCGGCGACAAGGCGGCGAGCAGCGGCTCCGGCGAAGGCGGCTTTGGGCTCAGCAGCACGAATGCCAGGCTTGCTGCCAAGGCAAGGGCGGCAGCGGTCGTCGTGCGCCACAGGGTCGGGCTGCGCCATAGCTTTTGGGCAGCGCTGCGCCGCGGTATCGGGCGGCGGGAGGGAATCCTCTGCAATCCGGTCGCCAGTGCCAGGCGTTGCCACAGCTCCGGCGGCGGAGCCTGCGGCAGCACGGCGTCGGAAAGCGGGCTCAAACGATCCTGCCAGGCAATTATGCTGGCCGCCACGACAGCGTCCTGGGCCGCAAGCATCTCGATCGCACGTGCCTGCTCCGGCGCCAGTAGGCCGAGCACATACTCGGCGGCGTCGAGGTCGCGGTCGTCCGGCGCCGGGTCGTCGGAGATTGGTCCACCGACATCAGAGGGGGTCATGCTGCGCCACCCAGGCAAGCGCGGAGGGCCAGCAAGGCACGGCGAATGCTCGACTTCACGCTGCCGAGCGGCTGGCCGACGTGTTGGGCGACTTCCGTATGCGTCAGGCCGTCGACGAAGGCGAGCATGACCAGCCTGCGGCGATCGGCCTCGATTTGCTGCAGGCATTCATGCAGCGCCTTGCCGTCGCGCGTTGCCAGCAGGCGGTCGAGCGGATCCGGGTCGGTATCCGCGGCCTCCGGCAACTCGGCGCCCAGGACCTCGCGGCCGACACGGGCGACGGAGTCGAGCGCACGGTACCGTACAAGACTGAGCAGCCAGGCCCGCGCGTTGCCCCGCGCCGGATCGAATCGGGCAGCATTGCGCCAGACCTGCAGCATGGCGTCGTGGACGGCATCGGCCGCGAGCGCTGGCTGCCGGGTGATCCGCAACGCCACGCTGTACAGCGGCGCGGCTTGGAGTTCGTAAAGCCGGCGGAATGCGATCCCGTCCGCCTGCGCACATCGCGCCAGCAGCATGGCAACCTCGTCAGAAGGGTCCTGGTCGTGGACGGCATCCATCATGCCGGCATCTTCGCCGCGCGAACGGCGAACAGCAAGCGTTGCCGGCCGGCTTAATATAGGCCGACCGACAATTGTAACCTTATTTGGGCAACAATACGCGATCAACGACGTGGATCACGCCATTGCTTTGAATGACGTCGGCCGTGGTCACGTGGGCCATGTCGCCTTTGGAGTCGGATATGGTGAGCACGCCCGCAATCATAGTGGCGGTCAAGCTCTCGCCCTCGACGGTCTTGAGCATGGCGACGCCTTTATGCTCCTTGATCATCATCTGCAGCGCCGCCGCATCGAGACGACCCGGCACGACATGGAAGGTGAGCACCTTGACCAGGGCCGCTTTGTTCTCCGGCTTCAGCAGCGTATCGACGGTGCCTGCGGGCAACGCGGCGAATGCGGCGTTCACCGGGGCGAACACCGTGAATGGGCCCGGCCCCTTCAACGTTTCGACCAGGCCGGCTGCTTTTACGGCCGCAACGAGGGTCGTGTGGTCGTTGGAGTTGACGGCGTTGTCGATGATGTCCTTATTGGCATACATCGGTGCGCCGCCGACCATGACCTGGGCGAATACTGGCGCGGCGAGCGGCATCGCGAGTGTAAGTGCCACGGCCATAAGACGGATATTACGCATGCTTGAACGAACTCCACACTGGGGTTTTTGGTTTGGGACGGCGCACCATGCTTTTTCCGCTCCAACACTAGCAATACCGCGCACAGCACAGGTCGGATGCACGACGTTGCACAATAGATATTCACGCCACCATCAAATGTGCTGTTTGAGGGCGCTTGAGGCCGGTGCAAGCAGCGGGGCGCCAATGGTTCAGCGCGACCGCCCGGGAATCGGGACATCCACGGCTATGCCGGCCACCGCTGCGCCGGGCACTTTGCCCCTTGCGTATCCATCGCGTCGAATTCAGTAAGGTGGTTCCGCAGCCTGGCTCGAAGGTGTATCGGACCGGAGTGAAAGCCAAGCCGCCCGCCCCGCCACAGCCCATGACCCGTCCTGCGTCCGCCTGCCCCGTCTCGGACCGCCCCGTCTCGGACCGCCTAGTCTCTAGCCGTCCGGTGTTCGCTCGTCATGCCGCCAGCCTGATCGTGCTGCGGGAAGGGCCGCTCGGGCCCGAGGCATTGATGGGGCTGCGCGGCGCCGGACACCGGTTCATGCCCAACCGCCTGGTGTTTCCCGGAGGCGCCGTCGATCGCGCCGACGCGACCCGGCCCGTCGCCGCCGAGCCGCGGGCCGAGGTGCTTGCGATGCTAGGTCGCGCCGCGCGGCCACGCCTGGCCCGCGCCCTTGTCGCAGCCGCGGCGCGAGAGCTACAGGAGGAGACCGGGCTGTCGCTCGGCGACCCGCCGCGGCTGGATGCGATCGATTATCTCTGCCGGGCTGTGACGCCGCCGTCGCGGCCCATGCGTTTCAACGCGCGTTTCCTTGTTGTGGAGGCCTCGGCAGCCCAGGGAACGATCCAGGAGTCGGGCGAACTGGAGGGCGTGCGTTTCTACGCTTTGTCGGAGGCGTTGGCGCTCGACCTCGCATTGGTGACGCGGGAGGTGCTCGAGCGCTTGCTGGCCTGGCTGGACCTGCCCATGGCCCAGCGCCACACGCGCCCGAGCACCGATGTGTTCAAGGATCGGCGCTGGCGGACCGAATAGGCGCGCTTGCCGGCGCGGCTTCGCCGGGTTTGCCGCGGGTTCGGGGAGAAGAAGGCACACTCCTCAGTTAAAATGCAGCTTAGATGGAACCAACCATCAGCGCATGCTGTCATTGCATGGTATCGTGTAACGCAAACTTCCAAGGCCCTGCCCCATGCGCAAACTGCTTCTCTCCTTCGCCGTACTCGGCACCATCTTCATCGCGCCGGCTTCCGCAGCGCCTGTCGTGCAGCCTGCAATAACTGCGCTCACCATGCTGGATCAAAGCGCCGTGCAGCCCGTGCAACTTGGCTATAGCCGTCGCGAAATCCGTCGCCGGGAGGAAATCCGTCGCCGCGAGGCATACCGCCGCCGTCATATCGCCCGGCGCGGCTATCGCTGAGGTTACTGACGCCCGGTAAGCCGAAGGTGAGCTTCGGCTAGCCGCCCTCGTCGGGAAGTATCGGATTCCGCGACTCCACCCGCGAGTGGTCCATGCCCCGCATGATCGCGTCGACATCGCGCTCGACCGGCGTACGCGGCCGGGCCGACTGCTGTGTTTGCGATTGCGGGCCGGGTGCCGTCGCCGAGCCCGCCAGCAACCCGCATGCGTCCTGATCGCCCGACTGGCAATCCTGCTGCAACCGCGTAAGGAAGCCTGGCCGCGGCTGCTCGCACCCGGCCAGTAAACCAAGCAGCAACAGGGCGTCAAACAAACGATACCTCATGCGAGATCAGCACCAATCATGACAATAGGATGCGGAGTGGGTCGACCAGATGGCATCATATCAGCTCATGGCAGCCGGCGTTCGGCTAGGCGCTGCTCGACCACGCCCCGCCACGGAGCGTCCGGCGGAGCCGCAGCCAGTGCCCGGCGATACAGCGCTGCGGTGGAGTCGCTGACGCTGCCCTCTGCCTGGGTTGCCGCCTCAGCCGCGCGGGCTGCAAGCGCTGCATCAAAACGGACCTGCAACGCCGTGCGCCAGGCATCGGCGGCGGCGGCAAAGTTGCCCCGTTCCTCCTCAATGTTGCCCAGCAGCGTATAGCCCTGACGCGCCTGCTCGCTGCGTGGGTTCATGGTCGCCAGCCGCTCGCGAAGCTGGCCGATCAGCATTGCCTCCTCGGCTGCCCGTCCCTCGTTGCTCCGCGCGGTCGGAAGCCCGGGGGAACCGCCGACGACATACAACCCGAGCGCTAGAACGGGCACGAGCGCCAGCACGGCAAAAACCGGCGTGCGCGAACCCGGGCGGGCGGCGTCTTCGGTCGTGCCCGCGATCTGCAACAGGCGGCGCTGCACCTCCAGCCGGGCCGTCGCGTGCTCTGCCGGCAGAATGCGGCCCTCCGCGAGGTCGCGGTCCAACTCGGCAAGCTGGTCGCTGTGCAGGGAAATGGCCGGGTCGCGCCCGCCTCTCGCCTCGTTCCGGCGACGCAGCACAAGGGTCAGTGGCGCCAGCGCGACGCATGCCAGCACCAGGATTGCGGCCCAGATCATGGGCCCGTCAGGTCGGCCAGTCGGGAGCGCTCCGCCTCGGTGAGGGGATCGGGCGTGGCCACAGTGCGGCGGCGCGATAGGAACGCGAACCCAAGCCCGGTCAGTACCGCCAGCACGGGCGATGCCCAAAGCAACGCCGTTGCGGCGTTCATCGGCGGCCGCAGGCGCACGAAATCGCCGTAGCGCGACACCACCCACTCGATTGCCTGGCTATCCGCGTCCCCGGCAGCGATGCGGCTGCGCACGATACGCCGCAAGTCGCGCGCCAGATCGGCGTTGCTGTCCTCAATGCTTTCGTTCTGACACACCAGGCACCGGAGCTGACGCCCGACGTTCTCGGCCCGCGTTTCCTGTGCCGGGTTGGGCAACATCTCGGCGGGGTCGCTGATGGCGAACGCCGGCACGGTCCACAGCAGCAAGAGCAGCAGGAGGACCCTCATGACATCGCCTGCAGCATGGGGCGAAGCTGTTCCGATACGACTTGCGGCGTGAGCGGCCCCGCCATGCGCCAGCGCACGATGCCCTTGGCGTCGATCAGGTAGCTTTCAGGCACGCCATAAACCCCCCAATCGATCGCAACCTGGCCGGGAGCATCACGCGCGACCCGGGCAAACGGGTTGCCGTGCCGGGCGATGAATCCAGAGGCGGCGGCCGTCGTGTCCTTATAAGCTATACCCCAGATTGGCACGCCCGCCCGGGCCAGTTGCATCAGCTCCGGATGCTCGATGACGCAGGGCACGCACCAGCTCGCGAAGAAATTGACCAACACGGGGCGGCCTAGGGCGAGGATATCGGCACTGCCGAAGCCCTGGCCCGGCTCCTGCGCTGGGAGGCTGAACTCGGGCATGGCGCGGCCGATCAATTGGCTCGGCACGTCGTGCGGATCGAACCGCCCGGCTTTCATACGGCCCAGCACGGTCCAAAACCCGGCGCCGGCCGCCAACGCCACGCCGAACGGCGCCAGCAGCAAAGCCCGGCGCCGATTCACGCGACGGCGGACCCAGGCCGCAGCTTTGCGCGTGCCGGCGCACCGACCCGGGTGCGGCGATCGAGCAGCGATAGCCCGCCCCCCGCTGCCATGATCAGCGCCCCGAACCAGATCCACGGAGCCAGCGGATTATGATTCAGCCGCATGATTGCAGCGTCGTCCCGCTCCTCACCCAGCACGACATACAGATCGGCGAAGCCATTGGTATGTATCGCCGCCTCGGTCGTCGTCATACGCTGCACCGGGAAGGTACGGCGCGACGGCTGCATGATCGCGATCAGCTTGCCATCGCGCTCCAGCCGCATCGTCGCGACGCGCTCGCCGTAGTTCGGGCCAGACTGATCGCGCAGGCCCTCAAGCGTCCAGCTATAGCCGGCCGACTGCACGGTATCGCCCGGGTGCATGAGCACGACCTCCTGCGTCGCCAGCGACATGCCCGCCACTCCGGCAACGAGCACCCCCATGCCGGC
>CAXTJW010000170.1:0-7637 GCA_964244305.1 uncultured Acetobacteraceae bacterium | reverse complement strand
AGAAGGGGCGCGCGACGAAGAACGACCTCAAGATGGGCATCTGCGGCGAGCACGGGGGCGACCCAGCCAGCATCGCATTCTGCGAGGAGGTTGGGCTGGACTACGTGTCATGCAGCCCGTATCGCGTGCCGGTGGCCAGGCTGGCGGCGGCGCAGGCGGCTTTGGGGGTTGGAGGGGATAAGACGGCCTGATATCCAGCCGAATCGTCAGGCGCTGCTGATCCAAGTACTTTCATCATTGAAAAGCATGTCCAGCAGCCCCGGTTGTGGGCGGGTTGCCAGCCATTGCGAGGGGTTTGCATTCCATCCGGTCCGACAAGGGCCTAGCCTTCGACGCGCAACGGGATGCGGAAGGGAACGCCATGACGAACGATGCTGACGCGACCGGCGGACTGCCCGCTATCGGCTTTGTGGGGATCGGCAACATGGGATGGCCGATGGCGGCGCGGCTGCTCGCCGCCGGCTTCCCCGTGCAGGTCGCCGACACGCGGCCAGAGCGGGCAGAGGGTTTCGTGGACCAGGTCGGCGGCACCGCGGCATCCAGCCTGCGCGCCCTGGCCGAGGCCAGCGAGCTGATCCTCACCATGCTGCCCACCAGCGCCGCGGTGTCGGCCGTGCTGGACGACATCCTGCCGCAGCTTCGGCCCGGCGCACTCCTGATCGACCTGACCAGCGGCGAGCCCGCGGCCACACGGCGCATCGCAGTGCGCGTCAGCGAAGCCGGCGGCGCGATGGTGGACGCGCCGGTGTCCGGCGGGGTGGAGCGGGCACGCACCGGTCAGCTCGCCATCATGGCGGGCGGCGCCGACGCGGACGTCGAGCGGGCGCGCCCGGCGCTCGAGGCGATGGGATCCTCGTTGCTGCGCACCGGCGGCGTCGGCACGGCACACGCCATGAAGGCGTTGAACAACCTGGCCAGTGCCGGCAGCTTCCTGATCGGGGTGGAGGCGCTGCTGATTGGACAGCGCTTCGGCCTGGACCCCGGCATGATGGTGGACGTGCTGAACGCCTCGACCGGCATGAGCAACAGCTCGCAGAAGAAGTTCCGGCAGTTCGTGCTGTCGCGCCGGTTCAACAGCGGGTTCGGCCTCGATTTGATGGTGAAAGACCTTGGCATAGCGCTCGGCGTCGCCCGCGACACCAGCACGGCCGCCCCGTTCGCAGCGCTGTGCCGGGAGCTTTCGGCCGCCGCCCAAGCCATGCTCGGACCCGGCGCCGATCATACCGAGCTCGCCAAGCTCTCGGAGCGCCTGGCCGGCACCGACCTTGCGGAACGCCCGGAGCAGGATCCGCCGGCCGCTTGACCCCCCGGCGGCATGGCCCGACACTTGGGCCATAAAACAAGGCTTGGGGAAATCGTCGATGCTGCGCAGGTCCGTCTTGGCTGCCTTGGGTGGAATACCGTTCGCCCGCGGAGCCGCAGCCCAGGGCGCGGCCCCGGCCGAGATCAAGGTCGGCATTGTCTACTCGGGATCCGGCACCTACGCGGCCATCAGCATGCCGGTTTATTACGGCATGAAGCTTTGGGCCGAACGCATGAACGCCGGCGGCGGGGTGTTCGCTAAGCCGTTCGACCGCAAGATCAAGGTCCGCCTGGTCGCCTATGACGACCAGAGCCAGCCGGCCACCTCGACCACGCTGATCAACCAGCTGATTACCCAGGACAAGGTCGACGTCCTCGCCTGCAACTCCGGCTCGGTATTGACGGCCGCCGCGATGCCGGTCGCGCGGGACAATAAGATGATGCTGTTCAACCCGACCGGCACCGGGCAAAGCCTGTTCTCGGTGGACAACCCCTACATGCTGCTGACCTCCTCGCCGGTTTCGACCGAGTGGCCGCGATGGGTCGCGCAGTTCCTGGCCAAGGAGGGCCCGGCCAACGGCATCAAGCGCGTCGCACTGATCTACGCCACCAACGAGTTCACCGGCACGCTCGCCAGCGCCTTCCGCCGCATGATCAAGGACAGCGGGGCGCCGCTCGAGTTCGTCTATGACCAGGGCGTGCCGACCGCGACGTCGAACTACACCGTGCTGATCAACAACATCGCCGCTGCCTCGCCGGACGCGGTTATCGCGCTGGGCTACCCGAACAACGACATCGCCTTCCTGCGCAACCTGGGCGACAGCGGCGTGTCGTTCCGCTGGCGCTTCCAGATCTACCCCGGCATCGAGAAAGACGAGCTGGCCAAGACCGTCGGCTACGCCCCGATGGACGGCGTGTTCACCTTCGCGACCGCGGCCGACATCGACTACAAGCCGGATGTCGGCATCTCCATCGGCGAATACCGCGCGGCGTGGGAGAAGGCCTATCCCGAGGGCCGGGTGGAATTCGGCTTCAACGCCATAGCCGGCTACAACACCGGGCTGATCATCGAGCGCACGCTCGCGACGGCGGACAGCATGGCGCAGCTCGAATTGCGCCGGGCCGCGTTCGCGCTTTCGGGCAAGATACGGACGCTGAACGGGCCGTTCGAGCTGGATGCGACGGGCGGGCAGATCGGCTCCGTCACGCCGGCCGGGCAGCTGGTTTCGGACGGCCATGGCAAGCTCAAGATGAACGTCGTCTGGCCCCCGCAGGCCGCGACGGCCAAGGCGGTCTACGGCGCGCCCTGATTGGTGTTCGTCCACGCAATCCTGTCCGGCCTGGTGTTCGGGCTGTATTTCACCCTGGTCGGCCTCGGGCTCAACCTCGTGTTCGGCGTCATGCGGATCGTCAACCTCGCGCATGGCGACGTGCTGATGCTGGGCGCGTTCGCCGCAGTCTCGCTGTTCGCCAATGCGGGGACGTCGCCGCTGCTTTCGGCTGCGTTGGTGCCGTTCGTGTTCTTCCTGCTCGGGCTGCCGTTCTACTACCTGGTGGTTCCGCGCCTGCTGGCCGCGCGCGATTCCGAGATGCTGTCCATCATCCTGTTCTTCGGCGTGTCGCAGGTCATCGAGGCGCTGGCGACCCTCGCCTTTGGGGCCAGCGAGCGCTCGCTGCCGGGCCGCCTGCTCGGCGTCGGGCCGATGAGCGTGCTTGGCGCGTCATTGCCGAAGGCGTGGGTGTATAGCGCTGCCATCAGCCTCGCCGCCGTGCTCGCCATCTTCGTCTATTTGTATCGCACCCGGCTCGGCACCCTCACCCGCGCCGTGATGGCCAATCGCGAGGAGGCGCTGGCGACCGGCATCGACGTCCACCGCGTCTCGGCCATCGCGTTCGGCATCGGGCTGGGGCTGGCCGGGCTGGCGGGGGTGTTCGCGCCGTTCATGCTGGGCAGCGTCAGGCCGTCCATCGGGGTCGACCTCAACATCACGGCGTTTGCCGTCATCGTCGTCGGCACGCTGGGCAACCCGCTCGGCACGGTGCTGGGCGGGTTGGTGTATGGCGTGTCGCTGATGCTGATGCAGACCTATCTCAGCTCCTGGGCGAACCTGTTGCCCAACCTGCTGCTGATCGGGGTGCTGCTAGTGCGGCCGAGCGGGCTGCTGGGGCGCCGGGTGCGGCTTGCGTAGCCGGCTGCTGCGCGACCTGCTGCTCGTGGCGGCGCCGGTCGTGCTGATCATGGCGTTGGCCCCGTTCGGGTATGGCAACCAGTTGCTGCTGTTCAACTTCGTCATGTTCCTCGCCTTGGCGCAGGGGCTGAACATCATCTACGGGTTCACGGGCTACCTGCCGTTCGGCTATGTCGGCTTCTTCGGCGCTGGGGCCTACGGTTTTGCCATTGCGGTGCTGCAGCTGCATTGGCCGCCGCTGGCAGCACTGCTGGCGGCGGGCGCGGCGTCGGTTCTGCTGGGCCTGGTGCTCACGCCGCTGCTGCGGCTGTCGGGGGCATACTTCGCCATCGCCAACCTGGCGGCGTCGCAGGCGGTGTATCAGGTCGTCTCGAACCCCGACCTCGAATGGCTGACCCGCGGCCCCTACGGCATCACGCTCACCGGCGTCTATGCGCCACGGGCCCGCTACGCCGCCTCGATCACGATCCTCGCGGGGGCATTGGCGATGGTCGCCGCATTGCGCAACTCGCGGTTCGGCCTGGCGCTGCAGGCGATCAAGGACGATCCCGTCAGCGCCGCCAGCGCCGGCGTTCCCGTGGTGCGGCTGCGGACCATAGCGTGGCTGCTCTCGGCGTTGGTGGCCGGGCTGGTGGGCGGCGCCTATGCCTGGACCATCGGCACCTTCTATCCCGAGAGCGTGTTCGACCTTGGGATCAGCATCTTCGCCGTCGTGTTCACCCTGTTCGGCGGCGCCGCCACTCTGGTCGGGCCGGTGCTGGGCGTCGCGATCCTATACGGCGTCTACAACAGCATCGGCATCAGCGTGCCGCAGTATTTCCAACTCATCTACGGCGCGTTGATCGTGGGTCTGGTGCTGTTCCTGCCCAACGGCCTCGTGTCCCTGCTGCAGCGGCGAGGCATGCGTGTCCCCTGAACCCATCCTGCCGGCTGGTCCCATCCTGCATGTCGAAAGGCTGGTGAAGCGTTTCGGTGCGTTCCGGGCGCTCGATGGCATCAGCTTCGACCTGCGACCCGGCGAGGTCTTGGGCCTCGTCGGTCCCAACGGCTCCGGCAAGACCACGTGCATCAACGTCATCTCCGGCCTCTATGCCGCCAGCGAGGGCCGGGTCATGTTCGAGGGGCGCGACCTCGCCACCGTCGCCCCGCACTTGCGGGCGCAGGCCGGGATCAACCGCACCTTCCAGTCGCCGCACCCGTTCGGGTCGTTGACGGTCCAGGAAAACGTGGCGGTCGCGGCGGCCTATGGCGGAGCCAGGCGGGTGGTCGACCTCGAGGCATTGCTGGCGTCGGTCGAGCTCGACGGCGCGGCGAACCGCACGGCGCACGACCTGAACAGCGCGCAGCAGAAGGCGCTGGATTTGGCGCGGGCGCTCGCGACGTCGCCGCGCCTGCTGCTGGTGGACGAGCTCGCCGCCGGGCTGAACCCGGCCGAACTGGGCCGCATGGCCGACCGGCTGCGTGCACTCGCGGCCGGCGGCATGGCGCTGCT
Organism: uncultured Acetobacteraceae bacterium; assembly: GCA_964244305.1. Taxonomy (GTDB): domain Bacteria; phylum Pseudomonadota; class Alphaproteobacteria; order Acetobacterales; family Acetobacteraceae; genus CAHJXG01. Next base: position 2,654 of record CAXTJW010000170.1, on the reverse strand, counting down.
GGTGGTCGAGCATCTGATGGGCTTCATCGACCGGGTAACGGACCGCGTGGTGGTGATGAACGCCGGGCGCGAGATCTTCGGCGGCAGCATGGCGGCGGCGACGCGCGACCCGACGGTGATCCAGGTCTACCTTGGCGGCGCGCATGGCTGATGTGTTGGCTGCAAGCGGGATCGAGTCCGGCTATGGCAGCGTGCAGGTGCTGTGGGGCGTCGGGCTGCGCGTGGCGGCGCAGGAGAGTGTCGTGCTGCTGGGCGCAAACGGCGCGGGCAAGACGACATTGTTGAAGGTGCTGCTGGGGTTGATGCCGGCTTGGGGCGGCCGGGTTGCGCTGGACGGCGCCGATGTCACCCGGCTGCGCACCGACCGCCGGGTGCGGCTGGGTGTGGCCTACATGTCGGAGCTGGGGGTGTTCCCGGGCCTGTCCATCCAGGAGAACCTGCGCATTGGCGGCCAGTTCGCAGCCGTGGCGTCGCTGCGGGCGCGGATGGAGGAGCTGTTCGCCGTGTTCCCCGACCTCGCGCGGCGCCGAAGCGCGTTGGCCAGCAGCCTATCCGGCGGGCAGCGCAAGATGCTGGGTATCGCCAAGGCGCTGGCCGGTTCGCCGCGGCTGCTGGTGATGGACGAGCCGAGCGCTGGGCTTTCGCCGCTGTTCGTGTCCGAGGTGATTGGGGTGCTGCGTCGGTTCCGCGGCACTGGGTTGGCGCTGCTGATTGCCGAGCAGAACGTGGCGTTCCTGGATTTGGCGGACCGGGTTTACACGCTGGAGGGCGGGCGGATCGGGTTCGAAGGGAGTGTTGCGGCATTGCATGCGGACGATGCGCTGCATCGGGCTTACTTTGGGTTGGGTTGAACGGGGCATTGGCAGCACAGCAGGCAACCGGCTGCTTCGGATCCGTTTACTGGGCCCGGGCGGCTGGGATTGTAGTGGATCAGTTTGCGTTAGAGCGGAAATTTGCATTGGCAAAGAACTGTGTCACCGCAACAAATCGTATCATCGCGAGATAGTGGGTCAGTTTGAGACAGCTTCACCGTTGCAGGGCTGAGCGTCGTCTGCCTGCAACGGGCATCGTCATTGCGAGGAGCGGCTGCGACGCGGCAATCAAGGACCAAACGCGCGAATATTGGCCCATGCGGCACTGGATTGCCACGCCGAAGCCGGCTCGCAATGACGGCATCTGTTGATCTCGCCTGAACTGAGCCACCACCATTTGCAAACCCTTTGCATGGCGCGATGCGTCACAGAAAGCGGCTGCTCAGGGACACCGCGACCAGCATCGCAGCCAGGATCAGGAAGGCCGTCGGCAGGCTTGCCAAATGGGCGATGAACCCGATGGCCGCCGGCCCCAACAGGATGCCCGCATAGCCGAGCGTGGTGATCGCCGGGACTGCGGCGTTCTCCGGCATAATGCTTTGCCGCCCGACCGCACTGAACAGGACCGGAACGATGTTTGCGCAGCCTACGCCTATCAAGGCGTAGCCCAGCAACGCCAACTGCCAAGACGGTATCGTGGTCACGGCGACGAAGCCGCATGCGGCGCATAGGCCACCGATCAGCACCACCCTGTTTCGACCCAGGCGGTCCACGATGCGGTCGCCGGCAAGCCGGCCGATCGTCATCGTCGCGGCGAATGAAGCGTAGCCGAGCCCAGCATAAGACGGCTCCATATGCCTGATGGCGGTCAGGAATACTGCGCTCCAATCGAGAACGGCGCCCTCGGCCAGGAATAGCACGAAGCACAGCATGCCGATGAACAGCACGGGTCCGCGCGGTATCGCAAAGGCCGGACCCTCGTTCTTGGCGCCATAGGGCAAGAAATTCGTGCTCGAGACGGCGAGTGCAGCAAGAATGCCGGCCGACACGCATAAAGCCGCTGCCAGCGGCGAGGCGCCGGCAGTCAACAGCGCCGCCATGCTCCCCGCGCCGGCAATGCCGCCGAGGCTGAATTGGCCGTGGAAACCCGACATCATCGAGCGTCCGCTGGCCCGCTCCACAATGATGGCTTGGATGTTCATCGCGACTTCGATCGCACCAAGGCCAGCGCCGAACAGCATCAATGTCGCCACGAGCGAGGGGAGCGTCGCAAGCGTTGCGAGCAACGGAAGGGTCGTGACGACGACCAGGGTGGCGCCAATCATGACGTGACGGCAGCCGAACCTGGCTGCGAAGGCCCCGGAGATCGGCATGGTGAGAACGGAGCCGATGCCCAGGCACAACAGAAGCAGCCCGAGCCCGCCATCGCTGATGTCTGCACGCGCCTTGGCGAACGGGACTAGGGCTGCCCATGCGGAAGCGGCGGAGCCCGTGATGAAAAACACGATCCGAGTTGCGCGTTGCTCAACAACACCTGGAGCATGCGGTGAGGCGGTTACAGGGAGAGCCATCAGAACCTGTATCCCACCGTCGCCGATGATGGATTGGCCGCGTTAATGGCCGGGACACCTGATGCGGTTCAATACGTTGACACGCTTGGCGCCACGCGTTTTGCCAAGTTGCAGGCATAATCACGCAAGTTAATAAGTTAATCCAGCAGAGGATCGCGGCTTGCTGGTCTGACGGCCGAACCCCTGGCGCATCCGCTACATAACCTACCTATAGTATCAAGTTGGTTGCGGGGACAGGATTTGAACCTGTGACCTTCAGGTTATGAGCCTG
>CAXTJW010000169.1:0-7646 GCA_964244305.1 uncultured Acetobacteraceae bacterium | reverse complement strand
TTGCGCACGCCAGTATCCGAGGTTCGCGATGCAGCCTGCTGATAGAAGCGCCCGGCGTCTTGCTCCATCTGCTGCACGTGCCGGCGGACGGCGTCGATGCCCATGGCGCGCACTTGCCAGCCCGGCTTGCGCTGCACCCAGCCCTTCACGTGCTGGCGCTGCACCAGCGGAATGTGCGGGCCGAACCGCTCGGCGAATGCATCGATCAGCTTGCGGCGGTGCTCGTGTTCCTCGGCCGCCATATCGGCGAACATCTGGGCGCTGCCGGGGTAGTCGTCCCGCAGGTCATGGGCGAAGTCGGCGTAGACGCGGCCATCCTCCTCCTCGCTGGAGATCGCCAGGGCAAGGAGGTCACGTTCGGTTAGTTCAGACAAATTACGCATGTTCCCGCAAATAGCTCATAGATGCGGACAGTCAAGACGTAAATGCAATGATGTAAATGATTAGCATTCTCATCTCAGATGCCAACGGGCGAAAGTGGGCGCGAGAACACGGCTTGTAAACCGCCGAATAAGCTGCACGATATTGAGCGCCTGGTCTCACTGGGGCCCTAGGAATTCACCTTTAGTTGTATTTCGGGTTGTTCTGCTGCATACCGCCGGGATGCAGAAGATAAGCGCGGACCTGGCTGCCCGCGGCTTGCTGCTGCCGCTGTTCACGGGGCATCGCCTGCATCCAACTTAGTGCCCGACTTAATGACAATCGTTGCCGCGCCGGTTGAATGCCCGCACACGACCGTCCGCGATCACCACTTCGGTCCTGCAGCGGAAGGCGTAGCTGCGCAGCGACAAGCCCGAATCATCGCGGTCGCCGTCGCGCGCATTCTGCCCGCTGCGGCCACCGGTCCGGCCAGCGTCCAGCGTCTCGTAGATAAACCGCTTGCCGTCGATGGTCGTGATCTTGTCGGCGGGCTGGCCGAAACGCCAGATCAGCTCGGCCTCGCTGTGACCCACAAGGCTGGAGAGCAGGCTATAGGCATCGCCCTGCGCGACAAGCAGCGACGGCGATGCCAGCAGCAGCAACGTCAGCATGGTCCGACAGAGCAAAGCCGGCCTCAATTGTCCAACGCCCGGCGCGCGCTCTGCACCTCCGACGCCGCGAAAGCCCTCATGGTCCCTTCTCCCGGTCTGCAACAAGATTTTACGCGCATTCGATCGCTGTCAACGCGGGAACCGAGTCTGTTGCCGTGCAAGCCGATCCACACAGCAGCACACGCCGGAACTCGGCCGTGCCCAACGCGGGCTCAGGCACAAAGACTACTTTGTGACAATCAATCAATCCTTTTTGTATAGCATCCGTGGGGGTCGGCGAAGTAGCGTGCATTCTCCAAGGGGCATGGTGAGACAGTGTGACAATATGAGACTGGGCGATAGTAGATGAAATGTAAGTCGCAAGACGCAACGTTCGCCTTTGGCCTGGTTTTGCTTGGCGTCGTCTGGTCCGGGAGATGACCGCGTTGCGCCGCGCATTACAGTCGTCCGCCCCGCGTGCCGCAATGCACACGCAGGCGCTGCCCCCGCTTGAGGCGCTTGGAACGGCGTTCCCGCCCTATCGGCCGCTTTACGACGCGCCCATGGACGCCGAACAGGCGGCGATCGACGCTTTGCCGGTCGAGGGTGGGCTGATCCGAACGGAGCCGCCGGGCTTCCTGCGGCCGGCCGACGCGCTCACGCTCTATGAGTTGGCCCGGCACGGACAGGGTAACGTGCTGGAGCTCGGGGCCGCCTGGGGCTTGTCGGCCACCATCCTGTGCCGGGGCGTGCGCGCGCGGGGAGCGGGCCGGGTCGTGTCGGTCGAGATCGATCCGGCGTTCCAGCAGGCCGCCACCGAGGCAATCCGGCGCGCGGGCCTGGCGCGGTGGCACCAGATGCGCGCGGGCGACGCCGGCACGCTGCTGGAGGGCGCAGTAAGCCGCGGCGCACGGTTCGGCGTCGTGTTCGTCGACCACGACCACGGGCTGGAGGCGTCGCGGCACGTGTGCCGCTTGCTGCCGCAGTTGCTGCTGCCGGGGGGGATGGCGCTGTTCCACGACTTCAACGACGCGCGCAACATCGGGGGCGAATACGGCGTATACCAGGCAGTTCGAGAGATGTTGGAGGCCGAGCCCGGCCTGGCGCTGTACGGGCTGCCGGGCTGCTGCGCGCTGGTGGGATGGGCCGCATGACGCCGCCGCGCGTCACCGTGATCATGCCGGTGTTCAACGGCGAGCGCTACTTGACCGCCTCGATCGGCAGCGCCGCAGTCCAGACGACGCCGCCATTCGAGATGATCGTGGTGGACGACGGCTCCTCGGACGGATCGGTCGAGCTGGCGGAGCGGCTGGAGACCCCGTTCCCCAAGCGCGTGCTGCGGGTCGCGAATGGCGGCCAATCGCGCGCCCGCAACATTGCGGCGGGGATGGCGGAGGGCGATTACCTGGCGTTCCTCGACCATGACGATATCTGGCATCGGGAGCACCTGGAACGGCTGCTCGCGCCGTTGGAGGCCGATCCCGGACTGGGCTGGGGCTATAGCGACATCGACGAGATGGACCACGACGCCCAATTGGTGCACCGCAACCTGCTGCGGACGCTCAACCCGGGGGTCGAGCACCCGAAGACCAGCCTGTATAACCTGCTGGCCGACGACATGTTCATCTTTCCCAGTGCCGCGGTGGTGCGGACGCTGGCGTTCCGTGCAGTGGGCGGGTTCGACGAGCGCCTGGCCGGATACGAGGACGACAACCTGTTCCTGCGCCTGTTCCGCGCCGGATGGAGCAACGTGTTCCTGCCCGACAGCCTCGTGCGCTACCGCCGCCACCTATCCAGCAGCGCATTCAGCGAACGCATGTGGCGCAGCCGGGAAATCTATGCGCAGAAGCTCATGGCGGCGTTTCCCGACGATCGGGAGTTCGCCCGCTTCTGGATACGCGACCTTATTGCACCGCGCTTCTTTCGCAGCGGCGTCGACGAGTATCTGCGGCATCTCGCCCGCGGCCGCTACGACCTGTGCCTCCGCGCGCTGGACCTGGCGCGCCGCTACGCCGCCCTCAGCCGCCCATCCTTCAAGCGCCGCCTGCGCCAAGGGGCCGCATTCCGGCTGATGCGGCACCCTCGGCTGTTCGCCCGGCTGTATCCGCTCCTGCGCACCGACGTGCGATTTCGCTAGGCGGGCGTCGCAGTTTTGCCGCCCCGGCGCGTTATGGGCGAAACTCCGCCGCGGGGGACGATGAAAATGAACCATGACCTGATGATCCATGTGGGCGTCGCAGCCCTGCGATGCGCCGCATGAACCCGCGTCATGTCGTGATCGCGAGCGGTGTGCGGACCGCCATCGGCACCTTCGGCGGCGCGCTGTCGCAGCATCCCCCAACGCAGCTCGGCGCGCTCTGTGTGGCCGAGGCGCTGCGCCGTGCGGACCTGCTCGGCGACCGCGTCCAGCACATCGTGTTCGGCAACGTCATCGTCACCGAACCCAAGGACGCCTATCTCGCGCGCGTCGCCGGCGTCGAGGGCGGCGTGCCGAAGGATGCGCCGGCGCTGACGCTGAACCGGCTATGCGGCAGCGGCGTGCAGTCGATCATCTCCGCCGCGCAGATGATCATGCTGGGCGATATCGACGTCGCGATCGCCGGCGGCGCCGAGAGCATGAGCCGTGCGCCGCATCTGCTGCATGCCGGGCGCTTCGGCCAGAAGATGGGCGATGTTGCGATGGTGGACCAGCTGACGGGCGTGCTGACGGATCCGTTCGGCAACGGCATCATGGGTATCACCGCGGAGAACGTCGCCACGCGCTGGCAGATCGGCCGCGAGGACCAGGACGCCTTCGCGCTCGAGAGCCAGCACCGCACCGCCGCCGCGATCGAGGCCGGGCGATTCCGCGAGCAGATCCTGCCGATCGCAGCCAAGCGCGGGCGCGCGACCGCCACGTTCGACACCGACGAGCATCCGAAGCCCGAAACCACGGCGGCGATGCTCGCCGGCCTGCGCCCGGCGTTCCGCAAGGACGGCACGGTGACCGCGGGCAACTCGTCCGGCATCAACGACGGCGCGGCGGCTGTCGTGCTGATGGAGGAGGAGCTGGCGGGCCGCGAGGGGCGCAGCGTGCTGGCGCGCATTGTCGGATATGCCCATGCCGGCGTCGAGCCGTCGGAGATGGGCATCGGCCCGGTGCCGGCGGTGCGCCGCCTGCTGGAGCGGACCGGCCTGCGCATCGGCGACTTCGATGTCATCGAGAGCAACGAGGCCTTCGCCGCCCAGGCCTGCGCGGTGTCGCGAGAGCTGGGGTTCGATCCGGCCAAGGTGAACCCCAATGGCGGCGGGATCGCGCTGGGCCATCCGGTCGGCGCGACCGGGACGATCCTGGTGGTCAAGGCAATGTATGAGCTGGCTCGCATCGCCGGGCGCTATGGGCTGATCACGATGTGCATCGGCGGCGGCCAAGGCATCGCGCTCGCCATCGAGCGCCGGGACTAACCCAACGCAGCGCAGACTGGAGATCGCCCGAATAACGTCGTCATTGCGAGCCGGCTTCGGCGCGGCAATCCAGGGCAACATGGACCGACAGTCGCGTATGCGGCCCTGGATTGCTTCCTCGCGAGCGCTCCTCGCAATGACGTACCTGCGGCGGCGCTACTCGAACATATCGGGCTGCGTCGCCGCGATCTGGTCGTATAGCGTCTGGAAATGCAGCCAGCCGATGAAGTCGTTGCCGACGTGCTCGGCGCTGTAGCGGGCGCTTTTCTCCGACACCGTCTGCGGCTTCACGCCGGAGGCCTCGACCAGCAGCTGCACCTGGCAGCACCGCTCCAGCGCAATGAACCAGAACGCCGCGTCGTCGATGCTGTGCCGGCTGGCGGTCAGCAGCCCATGGTTCTGATGCAGCGCCGCGCGGTTCTTGCCGAACAGCTCGGCGACCGACTGGCCGGACTCCCGCTCCACCGCGACCGCCCCGGCCGACGCGCCGATCACCACATGGTTGTCGTAGAAACAAGCGGCGTCCTGGCTGATCATGTCGAGCGGGCGTCCGGTGGCGCACCACGCCGTGCCGTACGTCGTGTGGGCATGGCACATGGCGACGATATCGGGATGCGCCTCGTGCACCGCCGAATGCAGCACGAAGCCGGCGCGGTTGATGGCGTGGGTGCCCTCGACGACAGTGCCGGCGTGGTCGGCCAGCACGAGGTTCGAAACCTTCACCTGCGAGAAGTGCACGCACATCGGGTTGGTCCAATACAGCTCCGGCCGCTCCGGATCGCGCACCGTCAGGTGCCCGGCGAAACCGTAGTCGAACCCGTGCATCCCAAAGGCGCGCGTGGCCGCCACCAGGTGCTCCTTGCGGTATTTCCGCTCCTCGGCGTGCGTGGCGAAGGCCGGAATCTCCGGGAAGATCAGGCCCGGCTGCTCCGGCTGGTAGATCGAAACGCGGGTGTCGACGGTATCCAGCATTGTATTCCTCCTACTTTTGGACTCGATTAGATCCCGCTATACCAGTTGAACCCCTGGTCCTCCCAGTAGCCGCCGCGATAGGTGTTCGTCACCTCGATCGCGGTGATCCACTTCGGGTTCTTGAACCCGAGCTTGGTCGAGGTCCGCAGCCGCAACGGGTAGCCGAACGGGTCGGCCAGCGTCTCCTTGGCATACTTGGTCGCCAACAGCGTCTGCGGGTGCAGCGCGGTCGCCATGTCGATGCTGCTCGGGTAGTCGTCGTAGCACTTGAACGCCACGTACTTCGCCCGCAGGTCGGCGCCCACCCGCTCCAGGAACGTCCGCATCGGCACGCCCGACCACTGGCCGATGTAGTCCCAGCCCTCGACGCAAACGTGCCTGACGATGATCTCGCGCTCCGGCAGCGCGGCAATCGCTTGCCGGGTCCAGGGCCGCTTGTCGTCGATCAGCCCGGCCAGTTCCAGCCGCCAGGCGTCGCCATTGACGGGCTTCACGTCCTCCACGTCGTAATAGGCGTTGAACCGCGGCGGCTTCTGCACCATCGACTCCGGATAGGTCGGCGCTAGCTTGTCCGGGTCGAACAGCAGGGCCTGCACCCGGTCGTTGAGGCTCGACACGGCGCGGAGTGCGGCCTCGATCGCGCTGTCGCTGCCCACGTCGCATCCGGTCAGCATCGACAGCGCGCCCAGCGACAACCCGCCGCGCAGCAGGCCGCGACGCTGCAAGGAGCGGATCAGCGGCCGATGGTTGTCGAGAATGGCCGGGTCGGGGACGGTGGCGGGGCGAAAGGGGGATCTCACGGACGGGCTCGCTCGGTCGCCTTAGACGCATCGAGCCGCGGCCCGCCGGTCAGCATTGCCCACAGCGTCTGCGGCACCAGCAGCGACAGCGCGACGTGGACGACCAGGAAGCCGACGATGACCGACATGCCCGCGAAGTGGATCAGCCGCGCCGCCTGGAACCCGCCCAGCAGCGCGGTCAGGCCGGAGAACTGCACCGGCTTCCAAATCGCCAGGCCGGTGACGACCTGCGACACCCCGGCCAGCATGACGACGATATACAGCACCTTCTGCACAGCGTTGTAGGTCGTGAGGTCCTCGTGCGCGACCTTGAAATGCAGGGTGTCGCGTAGGGTCCGCAGCAGGTCCGCCACGCGGATCGGCAGCAGCCGCTCGCGCAGGCGTCCGGTCACGACGCCGTAGATCAGGTAGGCGCCGCCGTTCAGCACCAGCAGCCACATCCCTGCGAAGTGCCACAACAGGCTCTGCGCCGCCCAGGAGCCGAGCTTGATCGACTTGGCGAAATGCAGGCCGCCGAAGATCACGCTATCGTTGTAAATGCCCCAGCCCGAGCCGATCATGACCAGCATCGCCACCGCGTTGGTCCAGTGCATGAGGCGCACCGATACAGGATGCAGCCGTCGAGCTGGGCGGCCGGGTGCCGAGCCAGGGAGAATGGCGGACGTGACGCCCATGTTGCCTCGGCTTCGTTTCCAAGAGGTCCGTGATATCATGCCGACCGTCGAGACGGCGCTGAAATATGACTATGGACTTTTTTAATGGGCCTCTGTCGCAGCTTTGGACAGGGCCGGGGTGCGGCGGCCCTGCCTCGACGCCCAAGGTCCCATAACCCCTCGCCCGAAGGCAATCGCCAATGTCGCTGCGTAGCCTGCTTGCATTCAGCCTCCTGCTCGCAACTGGTCCGGCGCTGGCCCAGCGCGCGGCGCAGCGCTACCCGCAGCCCATTCCGGTCGGCGAGCTGATCCACCGCCAGGTGCTGCGCCCGGTCGAGCAGCAGGATGTGCTGGGCCGCGTCGCCAGCGTAGTGCGTCGTCCTGCCGGCGCGATCCTGGTCATCGTGGATTTGGGCGGCGTGCTCGGCTATGGCACGCGGCCGGTTGCTGTGCCCCTCGAAGCAGTGGCGCTGCTGGGCGAATATCTGGCGGTCCTGGACCTCACGCCCGAGCAGCTTCGGGCACTGCCGACCTTCGACGGCGCCGGGGCCGTCCCGCTCGACCCGGCCGCAGTGATCCGTGTCGGCCTGACCCGGCCCTTCCACTAGGGCAGATGTGAAAGTGGTGCAAATCGGACAGATGCTGCTGTCTGACTTGCATCACTTGGCACGCGGCCGCTCAGGCGTGGGCGACGACGATGGAGAAGTGCTGTGTGCCGGTGCTCATCAACGTCGCCGCCGTGCCCGGCATGGCAGCGCCGTTCACGT
>CAXTJW010000168.1:0-7648 GCA_964244305.1 uncultured Acetobacteraceae bacterium | reverse complement strand
CCATGGCGCCGCCCAGGAAGAACGCCGGGTCGTAGTAGCCGAGCACGAGGTTGGCATCCGTCACCGTCGGCTCCGTGCCGCCCAGGCCGTAGCAGGCCGGGCCAGGCACTGCCCCTGCGGAGCGCGGTCCTACCCGCAGCAGCCCCACCTCATCGATCGCCGCGACCGAGCCGCCGCCGGCCCCGATCTCGATCATATCCACCGTCGCGGCCTTGATTGGCAGGCCGGAGCCCTTCTTGAACCGCTGTTCCCGCCCGGCTTCCAGCATAGGCGCGACGTCCGCCCGGCCCTGCTCGATCAGGCATGCCTTCGCCGTGGTGCCGCCCATGTCGAAGGCCAGCAGGTCCGCGTGCCCGGCGCAGGCGCCCAGCAGGGCAGCGGCCAGCGCCCCCCCGGCCGGCCCGGATTCGAGCAGGCGGATGGGAAAGTCACCCGCTGCATCTACTGACAACAGGCCGCCGGCGGAGTGCATCAGCCGCAGCTGCCCGGCAAACCCCTCCTCCCGCAGCGCCCGGTCCAGCCGGCGCAGGTAGGTGGTCATCAACGGCTGCACATAGGCGTTGGCGCAGGTGGTGACGCAGCGGGCGTATTCGCCCATCTCCGCCACCACGTCGGAGGAGACGGAGATCGGAATGCCCGGCAGCTCCTGGGCCACGATCGCGGCGGCGGCGCATTCATGGCGGGGCTCGCGGTAGGCGTTCAGGAAGCAGATCGCCACCGCCTGCGCCCCCGCCGCCTTCAGCGCGCGGCAGGCTGCGCGGACTTCGTCCTCGTCCAGCGGCGTGACCACCCGGCCGTCGCGATCGATACGCTCCCGTACCTCCAGCCGGTGGCGGCGCTGCACCAAAGGGGCGGGGTAGGTGAGGAACAGGTCGTAGATGTCATAGCGCTGCTCGGTCCCTGCCTCCAGCACGTCGCGAAACCCGGCGGTGGTGATCAGGCCCAGCTGCGCGCCGCGGCGCTCGATGACTGCGTTGGTGACGAGGGTGGTGCCGTGCACGATTTCTGCCACCGTGGCGAGGCCGCTGCCATGCTCGGCGACGATATGGCGTAGCCCGTCGAGCGCGCCGACCGCCGGGTCCTCCGGCGTGGTGAGGCGCTTGTGCAGATGCAGGGCACCGGTGGCTGGGTCGGAGAGGACGAAGTCGGTGAAGGTGCCGCCGATATCGAAGCCCAGGCGGAGGTTGGCGGTCATGGCGATCTTGTTCCAGATAGGGCGAATATCGTGCCAGGGCGCGGCGCCGCGGTCCATAAGGGCGTGCCCGTATGCGGCGGCGCCACGATGGCCGGAGTGCGGCTCGGACTGGATCGGTTGCCTGGCGATTGACCGGCTGACCACCCTGCGGTCCCGTGGCGCATCACTTGGCCCATGATGGGATTGTCCGGGTCTGGTTCGGCGAACGCTCCAGCGTCCCGAGCTCCCGCTGCTACCGGACGTCCGACTCCTGCAATAACGCCCCATCAGCAGGGTGTGGCGACCCAACGGGTGACCGTGGCGCTGCCCGGCGCTTGGCGTGTTGGCTGAGTGCGCCGCGGGTCACGCCGCCCACGGCGACAATCAGCGCGGTCAAGCACAGTAGGATGACCTGCATGGCGTTCAGCTCCGGCGACAGCTCGCGCCGAAACGCCGAGGCGACGATCACCGACAGCGGCTGCGTCCGCCCGGCAAGGAACATCGACAGCGACAGGTCCGACAAGGACAGGATCATGCCGACCGAATAGGCCGCACCCAGCGCCGACCGCAGCAGCGGCAGCACGACGCGCCGGAAGCTCTGCCACGGCGTGGCGCCCAGGTCCCGCGCCGCCTCCTCCAACCGCGGGTCCAGCCGCAGCAGAGCCGTCAGGACGATCAGCATGGTGAACGGAAGCGTCGTCAGCGCCTGCGCCAGAATGAGGATGCCCGGCCCGCGCGACACGCCCAGCCGGCTCAGCAGCATCACCTGCGCCACCGCCAACATGCCCTTCGGCACCAGGAAAGGCAGCGCCAGCACCGTCGCGAACCCCAGCCGCCATCGCAGCAAGCGGCTGGTTATTCCCAGCGCGGCGCAGAGTCCCAGGACGGTGGACAGCGCCGCCACCGGCAGCGCGATCAACATGCTCGTCAGCAATCCCTGCAGCAGCGACGCATGCTGCAGCACCTGGCCATACCAGCGCCAGGTGAAGCCGGACAGCGGAAAAGCCATCAAGGCCGAGTCGTTGAACGAGAACGCCGTCAGCACGCCCAGCGGGAGATAAAGGAACGCGGCGGCCAGTCCGAGCACCCAGGTCCCAGGGCGCCGCACTAGCCGCGCCCTGCCAGAACCGCCCGGCCGCCACGGCTGCTGCTGACCACCCAGGTCAATGCCGCCGCCGCCAGCGCCAGAACCCCAAGCAAGGCAAGCGACAGCACGGAGGCCATCGGCCAGTCGAACGCGGTCCCGAACAACGTATTGACCATGGCCATGGCCGTAGCGCCCGTGGTGCCGCCCATGATCGCCGGCGTCAGCAGGTCGCCCGCCGCCAGCGCAAAGGTGACGAACGCCCCCGCCGCGAGGCCCGGCACCGTTAAGGGCAAAGTGACGCGCAGGAATGCCTGGATCGGGCGGGCGCCCAGGTCCCGCGCGGACTCGATGAGCCGGCGGTCTACCTGAGCGGCGGAAACCCACAGCGCCAGCACCATGTAGGGCAGATTGTTATAAAACAGCGCCACTCCCGTCGAGAACCGGCTGAACAGCAGTATCTGCAACGGCGCATCCACCACGCCTGCCCACAGCAGGAAAGAGTTCAGCAACCCTCCCGCGCCGAGCACCAGCCGCCAGGCATAGAGCCGCACCAGTTCCCCGGTATAGAGCGGCGTCAACAGGACGGTGAGCGCCAGGCCGGTCCAGGCCCGCGGCAGCCGGGCCAAGGCGAGCGCCACCGGATAACCGGCCACCGCGGTCAGCAAGGCCGTGACCAGCCCGGCCAGGATGGAGCGCCCAATTAGCACGACGTAGGTCGGCGTGGTGAACAGCTCCGCCCAGCTATGCCCGGTGAAGGCCGGTATCAGGTCCATATCGTCGGTGCGGAACACGCTGAATACCGTCAGCAGCGCGAGCGGCAGCAGGCAAGCCACCGCGACGAACGCCACGGCCGGGGTCAGCAGCCATGCCCGGGAGGTCATCAGGCTTGTGCGATCCAAATCCGGTCGGGATCCAGCGCCACGCGAAGCCGGGTCCCGACAAGGGCCGGCGTGTCCGACCAGCTTTGCAGCGTTGCGCCATCGTCCGGTCCGCAGCGCAGACCCAGCAGGGTGCGGCCGGCGTGGAAGGTGGCCTCGGTGACCTGCGCCTCCAAGACGATGCAGCTGCTTGCCGTGGCAGGGCCGACATGCTCGGGCCGCACGCACAGCACGGCCGCCTCGCCGGGCCGCACGGCCGGATGCGCTGGCGCCTCGATCCGGCCAATGCGCGTATCGAGGCTGGCGCGGCCACCCGACGCCGCCGCAACATTGCCCGGCAGCAGCGCGGCGCCGCCCACGAAGTCCGCGACCCAGGCGGTGCTGGGCCGGTGATAGAGCTCGTCCGGCGTGCCGCGTTGCGCGATGCGGCCGGTCTGCATCACCACCACCTCGTCGGACAGCGCGAAGGCTTCGTCCTGGTCGTGCGTGACATACAGGAAGCCGATGCCGAGCCGGCGCTGCAGGTCCTTCAGCTCGGTTTGCAGATGCAGCCGCATCTTGCGGTCGAGCGCGCTCAATGGCTCGTCCAACAAAAGCAGGCGCGGCTCCGCCACGATGGCGCGCGCCACCGCCACCCGCTGCTGCTGCCCGCCCGAGAGCTCATGCGGCATCCGCGTCGCAAAGCCGTCCATCTGCACGCCCGCCAGCGCCCGTTGCACCCGTTGCTGAACGACCTCGGCGGGCAGGCGGCGGATGGCCAGGCTGAAACCCACGTTTGCGGCCACGTCCAAATGCGGGAACAGCGCATAGCTTTGGAACACCGTGTTGACCGGCCGGCGTTCGGGCGGAATGGCGGTCACGTCGGTGCCGTCGATCAGGATGCTGCCCGCGTCCGGCCGCTCGAAGCCCCCCACCATCCGCAACAGGCTGGTCTTGCCGCATCCCGACGGGCCCAGCAGGGTGACGAAGCTGCGCTCCGCAACGTCCAGATCCACGCCGCACACCGCAGGCGTGCCGGCATAGGCCTTGGACAGCCCGTAGACCTGCAGCAAGGTGGGGCCCTTAGGCGGCCTTGACCTCGTTCCACAGGCGGAGCCACTGGGCGTAGTTCGGCGGTGCCACCGGCCACATGAAGCTGTTCATCACCTCCAGGTCGTCGATGAACATCGCGGCCTGCTGCGCATGGTTCAGCCGGTCGCGCACGACGGACGTGGTGCTGGCATAGTTGCTGCCGATGCCAACGTCATAGGCGTAGTCCGGCCCCAGCAGGTAGTTGCCGAACGCATAGGCTGCATCCAGCTTCTCGGCCGGCAACGTCGCGGGGATGGCGAAGCAGTCGCACCAGCCGAAAACCCCAGCCTTCGGCTTGGCCATTCCCATCGGCAGCTTGGCGCGCAGCTCGTCGAACGGGGTGCGCCAGCTGAACGCGCACGTCACCTCGTTGGTGGCGAATAGGTTGGTCAGGTCGCCAATGCTCTGCCAATAGGTGCGGAGCAAAGGCTTCTGCGCGATCAACGCCTTTTTCGCCTCCGCCAGCTCCTTGTCGTCCATCGCAAACAACCGGTCGCGCGGCACGCCCACGAACAGCCCGGCGACCCCGATGCTCTCCAGCGGATAGTCGCGCATCGCAAGCCGGCCCTTGTATTTCGAGTCGAACAGCGTGGCATACGTCGGCTCGTCGGCGTAGCTGTCGGCGCGATACACGATCGGGTTCAAGCCCCATAGATACGGCGAGACATAGGTCTGCCCGTCATCACCCTTGATGCGCCCATTGCCGCTGAACGCCGGATACATGGCGCCCGCATTCGGCAGGCGCGCCATGTCGAGCGGCTGCAGCACCTTCGCCTTGATGTATCGCCCGACGCCGTTCATGGAAGGGTTCACCACGTCCCAGTCGGTCGCCGCCCCGGAACGAAGGCCGACGAACTGCGCATCCTCGTCGCTGAGGTAGGCCTGGCGGATGGCGGTACCGGTCTGTTTGGTGAACGCCTCGACATAGACCGGCTTGCCGTTGGTCTCCCAGGTGGACCAGACCAGCTCCCGCGTTGCGGCCCTTGGCTTTGCCGGGCGGAGTGTCGCGGCTGCGACCCCGGCAGCGAGGCCGCCCATCGCCTGCCGCCGGGTCCAATATCCTGTCATGCCACCCTCGACTGTTTTGCGCCATCAACCCGCGCGCAGCCATGCAAGGCTCGGACCACCTGGGCTGTGTCCGCTGCCGCGCAAGCCGTTCCGTCACGCGGCCGCGTAGGTCAGCCGATACATCTCCGTCAGGTGCTCCGAGACTGTCGTTGGCGCATAGCGCGGCGCCTCACCCGCCGGCACGCAGCCGGGCAGGGCGGTGACGAGATGGCGCGGGTTGCCCTCGAAGAAGAACGGCATCGAGTAGCGGTCCCGGCCCGACACGTTCACCACCCGATGCAGCGTCGATCGGTAGCGGCCATTGGACCACCGCGCGAACATGTCGGCGATATTTACCACGAAGGTGCCCGGGATGGGCGGCGCGTCGATCCAATCCTCGCCGACGCGCACCTGCAGCCCGCCCGCCGCGTCCTGCCACAGCAGCGTCAGGCAGCCCCAGTCGGTGTGGGCGCCGCAGCCCTTCTCGCCGGGTTGCGGGTTGGGCGGCTGCGGCGGGTAGTGCAGCAGACGCATCAAGCACATCGGATCGTCGCAGAACTCGTCGAAGTAGCTGGACGGCAAGCCCAGCGACTGCGCCATGGCGCGCATCAGCCGGACCGCCAGCCCGGTCAGCGCCTCGAAATACGCCTCCGCCGCGGGGCGAAAGCCGGGCAGGTCCGGCGGCCATTGGTTCGGCCCATGGTTGAACAGCCCGGACAGCACCCGCGGATCGTCCTCCGGCAGGTCGTTGCCGATATTGAACCCTTCCTTCAGGTCCGGCGGCATTCCCGCCTCGAGCCGCTGGGCCTGCATGGCATCGTAGCCGCGGTTGCAGCCGGAATGCGCCAGCGACACCGCCATGCGCCGCTCGAGCGGCAGGGCAAAGAACAGCCGCGCCTGTTCCAAGGCGGCGTCGATCAACGGCTCTGCGACGCCGTGGTTCGCGACGTAGAAGAACCCGGTGCCCACGCACGCCTCATGCAGTGCGGCGATCCCCTGCCCACCGTCCAGCGCCGCCATGTCGAAAACCGGAAGCTCCATCCTACGTCTCCAATTGCGAAAACAGGCCGTCCAGCTCGCGGTAGGACGGCGCCGTCGCGTCGATGGCGCGTCCGGCCCGCAGCACGACCCGGTCCGACTGCGGGCGGGACAGCAATTCGCTGTAAGCGCGTGCGGAGAACAGCACGAGGTCGGCCACGGCGCCCACCCGCACCCGGCCTGCCGGCACCCCCATCACCGCGGCCGGCAGCGATGTGACGGCCGCGGGCCAATCGCCGACGGGCAGGTCGAGGTGGCCGATGCGGACCGCCTCGCGAAACACCTCGGCGAGGTCCAGGTCGCCAAAGCCGTAGAACGGGTCCCGTGTGTTGTCGCTGGCGATGGCCACCCGCACCCCGGCCGCCCGCAGCTCATGCAGCAGCGTCACGCCGCGCCACGTCGGCGTGCCCGAGGCGCGGCGGCCCTGCAGATACAGGTTCACCATCGGCAAGCTGACCACGGAAAGCCCTGCTGCGGCGACCAGCGCGATCGTCTCGCGCGCGTCCGCCGGGTCCTGCACGGCAAGGCTGCAGCAATGCCCGCACGTCACCCGCCCGGCGTAGTTGCGCCGAATGGCCTCGTGGGCAATCAGTCGCAGGGTGTGGGCGGCCGGGTCCCCGGTCTCGTCCACGTGCAGGTCGATGTCGAGGTTCCGGTCCGCGGCAAGGTCGAAGATGCGGCGGATGTAGGCCGCCGCGTCCGGCTCGAGCGCCCCGGACCCGCCGAGCAGGCCGCCAGCCTCGGCCACCACGTCCGCCAGCCGCTCGCAGAACGGCGTGCCGTAGGTCGCGAGCGGGACGATGCACGCGGCCTGCAGGGCGATGCGCCCGGCCCACTCGTCCCGCAGCGCCTTGAACACCGGCCACGATATGTCGAGCTGGTCGCCCAGGCTGTCGATGTGGGTGCGCAGCGCCACCGTGCCGTGGGCATAGGCGCACCGCAGGCTGAACCCAGCCCGGGCCGCGACGTCCTCGGCGTTCCAATTCGCCTCGCGGTCGGCCTTCACGGCGCCCAGCGCCCCGTGGTGGGTGCCGTCCGGGTTGCTGGCGCGTGGCCAGATATGGCCTTTGTCGATGTGGGTGTGCATGTCCACGAAGCCGGGGAACACGACCCCGCCCGCCAGGTTTACTTCCGGGCCGGACGGGGCCAACGCTGTGCCGACTTCCGTGATCACGCCGTCCGCAATGCGTATGTCGCACAGGACGAGCTCGGACACGTCGCCCGGCGCCTCCAGTAGGCAAGACGGCACGTGGGCGCGCCGGATCAGCAGTTCGGCCGCTGCCGGCACGTGCAGGAACGGGTCAGGCATACTCGCGCGTCACCTCTTCCTCGCCGTGCTCGCGCAGCAGCTCC
>CAXTJW010000167.1:0-7676 GCA_964244305.1 uncultured Acetobacteraceae bacterium | reverse complement strand
GGCTATGGCTCACAGTGCTGTTCGCGACGTTTGCCGAGGCGGTGGCCGAGGGCCGAGGCCGTGCCCGCGCCGAGAGCCTGCGCCGCGCCCGCAGCGATACCATGGCCAAACGCCTCATTGGCACCGACCGGGCGAAAACGAACAACGTGCCGGCGCCGGACCTGCGCAAGGGCGACCTGGTGCTCGTGGAAACCAACGACCTCGTGCCGTCGGACGGCGAGATCATCGAGGGCGTCGCCAGCGTCAACGAGAGCGCCATCACCGGCGAGAGCGCCCCGGTCATCCGCGAGGCCGGCGGCGACCGCAGCGCCGTCACCGGCGGCACCCAGGTCGTCAGCGACTGGCTTGTGGTGCGCATCACCGCCGACCCCGGCAACACCTTCATCGACCGCATGATCGCGCTCGTGGAGGGCGCGCAGCGCCGCAAGACGCCGAACGAGATCGCGCTCGACATCCTGCTTGCCGGCCTCACGATCATCTTCCTGATCGCGGTCGTGACCCTGGTCGGCCTGGCCAAGTATTCCGGCACCGACCTTGCCGTGCCGGTGCTGGTGGCGCTGTTCGTGACCTTGATCCCCACCACGATCGGCGGCCTGTTGTCCGCCATCGGCATCGCCGGCATGGACCGGCTGATCCGCTTCAACGTGGTCGCCACCTCCGGGCGCGCGGTGGAGGCGGCGGGCGACGTGGACACCCTGCTGCTCGACAAGACCGGCACGATCACCTTCGGCAACCGCGCCGCCGCCAGCTTTTCGCCCGTGCCCGGCGTGGACGAGCGCGGCCTGGCTGACTCCGTGGTGCTCGCGTCGTTGGGCGACGATACGCCGGAGGGCCGGTCGATCCTGTCGTTCGCGCGGGACCGCTACAGCGTGGTGCACGAAACCCCGGCCGGGGCGACGGTGGTGCCGTTCAGCGCCAACACGCGGGTGAGCGGACTCGACGCCGGCGGCCGGTCGTGGCGCAAGGGCGCCGTGGAAAGCGTGCTGGCGCTGACTGGCGGCGTGGCGCCCCCGGCGTTCACCCAGGCCGTCGAGCGCATCGCCCGGTCGGGCGGCACCCCGCTCGCCGTCGCCGTGGACGGCCGGCTGCAGGGCGTCATCGAGCTGAAGGACATCGTGAAGCCCGGCATACGCGACCGCTTCGCCGCGTTGCGCCAAATGGGCATCAAGACGGTAATGATCACCGGCGACAACAAGGTGACGGCCGCCGCGATCGCCACCGAGGCCGGCGTCGACGACTTCCTGGCCCAGGCGACGCCGCAGGACAAGCTGGACTACATACGCAAGGTGCAGGCGGAGGGGCGGCTCGTCGCCATGTGCGGCGACGGCACCAACGACGCGCCCGCCTTGGCCCAGGCCGACGTGGGCGTCGCGATGCAGACCGGCACCCAGGCCGCGCGCGAGGCCGGCAACATGGTCGACCTCGACAGCGACCCGACCAAGCTGATCGAGATCGTCGAGATCGGCAAGCAGCTGCTGATCACCCGCGGGTCGTTGACGACGTTCAGCATCGCCAACGACGTGTCGAAGTACTTCGCCATCCTGCCGGCGATCTTTGCCGCCACCTACCCGGAGCTCGGGGCGCTCAACGTGATGCGGCTGCACTCGCCGCAGAGCGCCATCCTATCGGCGGTCATTTTCAACGCGCTGATCATCGTGGCCTTGGTGCCGCTCGCTCTGCGCGGGGTGAAGTTCACGCCGATCGGCGCTGCGGCCCTGCTGCGGCGCAACCTGCTGATTTATGGCCTGGGCGGCCTTGTGGCCCCGTTCATCGGCATCAAGCTGATCGACGTTGTTCTAACCGTTTTGGGATTGACGTGACATGCAGCATCTTCGCCCCGCGATCGTGTTGATCGCTCTATTCACAATACTGACGGGCCTGGCCTTTCCGCTGGGGTTCGTGGCCTTGGCAGGGGCAGTGTTCCCGCACCAGGCCGGCGGCTCGTTGATCGAGCACGACGGCAAGGTGATCGGCTCCGACCTGCTGGGCCAGTCGTTCACACAGGACAAATACTTCCAGGGCCGGCAATCGGCGACCTCGACCCCCGACCCGGCCGACGCGACCAAGACGGTTCCGGCGCCCTACAACGCCGCAAACTCGGGCGCCTCGAACGCCGGTCCGACGTCGAAGACGCTGATGGACCGGGTGACGGCCGATATCGAGAAGGCCGGCGACAAGCCCGTGCCCGGCGATATGCTGACGACCTCGGCCTCGGGGCTCGATCCGCATGTCTCGCCCGAGACCGCTGGGCGCCAGGTCACCCGCATCGCCGCCGCACGGTCGATGCCGGAGGCCCGGCTGCGGGAGCTGGTGGCGGCGCATACCGAGGGCCGGCTGTTTGGCCTGATCGGCGAGCCGCGTGTCAACGTGCTGGCGCTCAATCTTGCGCTGGATGCGCAGGCAACAGGCCAGCAAACAGCGGGTGCAAAGCCCGGTTCTTAGTTTATTAACAAGGCATGGATGACGCCCGCCCCGACCCCGATGCATTAGTAGCCGCCGCTGCCCGGGAGGGGCGGGGGCGGCTGAAAGTGTTTCTGGGCGCAGCACCCGGCGTCGGCAAGACCTTTGAAATGCTGGCTGCCGCCCGTCGCCTCCAGGAAGGCGGCGCCGACGTTCTGATCGGCGTCGTAGAGACGCACGGCCGGGCGGAGACCGCGGCGCAGATCGGCGGCCTGCCCATCCTGCCATACCGGTCAGTGCCATATCGCGGCCAAATTTTGCTGGAATTCGACGTCGACGCGGCGCTTGCGCGGCGGCCCGGCTTGCTGCTGGTCGACGAGCTCGCCCATACCAACGCACCCGGCAGCCGCCACGCCAAGCGGTGGGAAGATGTGACCGAGCTGCTGGACGCCGGCATTGCCGTCTGGGCCACGCTGAACGTGCAGCATCTGGAGAGCCTGAACGAGGCCGTCGCGCGCATCACCGGCGTGCGCGTGTCCGAGACTCTGCCGGACCGGGTGCTGGAGGCCGCCAACGAGGTCGAGTTGATCGACATTCCCCCGGCGGAACTGCAGGCCCGGCTGCGCGAGGGCCGCATCTACCGCCCGGATGTCGCCGGGCGCGCCTTGGACGGATTCTTCAAGGGCGGCAACCTGGCGGCGCTGCGAGAGATCGCGCTGCGCCAGGTGGCGGCGCATGTCGACGAGGACGTGCGCGACTACATGCGGCGCAACGCGATCAACGGGCCCTGGCCGGCGAGCGACCGCGTGCTGGCGCTGGTGGGCGGCAATGCCAACGCGGTGGCGGTGGTGCGGCAGGCGAAGCGCCTGGCCGACGCGCTGCATGCGCCCTGGATCGTCGTGCACATCGAGCGCAGCCGGCAGCCCACCGACGCGAGCGCCGCGCTGTCGCTCGCAGTCCAGCTCGGCGCGGAGGTCGAGACGCGCGCCGGCCCGGACCTCGTCGCCGTGGTGCTGGAGCTCGCCCAGCGCCGCAACGTGACGCAGATGGTGATCGGGCGCGGCCGTCCGCGGCTGTGGCGGCGCGTGTTCGGGCGCACGCTGTCGGCGCAGCTGTTGATGCGCGCGCCGGAGTTTGCGCTGCATTTCGTGCCGGCGTCCGGCGTGGCGCCGAGCCGCCGGCTGCCCCGCGTCCCGGAGGGCTGGCTGGCCTGGGGCGGCACGACGGCGTTGGTTGCGGCCATCACCGGCGGCGGGGTCTGGCTGGGCAGCCATGTCCCGGCCGAGGCGGTGGGCATGATCTATCTGGCGGCCGTCGTCGCCGCGGCGAGCGCCTTCGGCCTGCGGGTCGCGCTGTTCGCGGCGACGCTGGGGTTCCTTGCCTGGGACTTCTTTTTCATCCCGCCGCTCTATTCTATCACCATCAGCAACGCCCGCGACGGGATCGCGCTGGTCGTTTTCATCCTGGTCGCTGGGTTGACCGGCAGCCTGGCGAGCCGGGTGCGGGCCGAGGCGCAGGCCGGCCAGGCCCGCATCGAGGGCTTGCGCCGCATCGCGGGCTTCAGCCGCAGCCTCGGCGAGCCGACCACAGAGCCCGAACTGCTGGCCGAGATCGCGCGTCAGGCCGCCGGGTCCGCCGGTCGTGCCGTGGTGTTGACCGGGGAGGGCGCGGACCTCGTGATACGCGCCGCCGAGCCGCAACCGGGTGCGGCGGCGGTGCTCGACGCTGGAAGCTGGGCGGCGGCCCGCTGGTGCAGCGAACGGCAGGAGGCGACCGGGCGCGGCACCGCGACCTTGCCCTCCGCCGAGTGGCGCTTCCTGCCGATGCGCACCGTGCGCGGGCTGCTGGGCGTCGTCGGCGTTTATATGGCAAGCGGCCGCGTCGACCCGACCGGGGCGCAGACGCTCGCAACCCTCGCCGACCAGGCCGCGGTGGCGCTGGAGCGGGTGAAGCTCGCCAACGAGGCCGCCCGCAGCGCCGCCATGGAGGAGACGCAAAAGCTGCGGACCGCCTTGCTGAACTCGCTCAGCCACGACCTGCGCACGCCGTTGACCGGGATACGCGGCGCCGCGGACACCTTGGGCTCCACCTGGGACCGGCTGACGCCCGCGACCCGCGCCGACCTGCTCGCCAGCATCAAGGAGGACACCGCGCGCATGACGCGCTTCCTCGCCAACATCATGGACCTGACGCGGCTCGAGAGCGGGCAGATCTCGCCGCGACTCACGTCGGTGCAGGCGCTGCATATGATCGACGCCGCCATCGCCCGCGTGCCAGACGCGGACAACGTGCTGGTGAACGTGCCGGCGGACCTGCCTGCGCTCCGTGCCGACCCGGCGCTGCTGGAGCAGGTGCTGGTCAACGTGCTCGACAACGCCGTCCGCTACGCGCCGCTCGGGTCGGTGCTGCGCATACGCGGCAGCGCCGGGGCCGGGCAGGTCAGCCTCGAGATCATCGACGAGGGCGTGGGCATCTCGGCCGAGGACCTGCCGCACGTGTTCGACAGCTTCTACCGCGCGCGCCGCGGCGACCGGACCGCGCCGGGCACCGGGCTCGGCCTCGCCATCGCGCGCGGCATGATGGAGGCGATGGGCGGCACGATCGAGGCCATCAGCCCGCGTCCGGACGCGGCAAGGGACGGGTCGCCCGGAACCATCATCGTGTTGCGGCTTTCTGCCACCGCCGCGCCTGCGCTCACGCAGGGCGCCCTGGATTCCAAAGTTTGAACCGCACCCGTATCCTGGTCATCGACGACGAGCCGCAGATCCACCGCTTCCTGCGCCCCGCGCTGGAGGCGTCGGGCTATGAGGTTCAACGCGCCGACACCGCCGCCGACGGCCTTGCGCTGGCCCGTGCCCATGCGCCGGCGCTTATTTTGCTGGATCTCGGCCTGCCGGACATGGATGGGCAGGACGCGCTGATCGAGCTTCGCGCAATAAGCCAAATCCCGGTGCTGATCCTTTCTGCGCGGGACCATGAGGCGGGCAAGGTCACGGCCCTCGACAACGGCGCCGACGACTACGTGGAAAAGCCGTTCGGCCTCGACGAGCTGCTGGCCCGCATACGCGCGGCGCTGCGCCATGCCCATCCCGGCACCACCGCCAGCGAGGTGTTCCGCGCCGATGGCCTGGTCGTCGACATGGCACGCCGAACGGTCGTCGCGTCGGGCGCGCCGGTGCAGCTCAGCCCGCGGGAATATGGCCTGCTGTCGCTGCTGGTGCGCCATTCCGGCAAGGTGCTGACCCACCGGCATCTGCTGACCGCCGTCTGGGGCCCGGCCCATGTCGAGGACGTGCAATACTTGCGCGTCTATGTCGGCCACCTGCGGCAAAAGCTTGGCCCGGCGGCGGCGCGGCTGCTCACCACGGAGCCCGGCGTCGGCTATCGCCTGCTGGACCGCGCACCCCCCGAGGGCGTCGCTTGATCCCGGTCCTGGCGACGCTCGCGGGCCTTGCGGTGCTGCTGATCGTCTTGCAGGACGCTTTCGAGGTCATGCTGCTGCCGCGGCGCGTGACGCGGAACCTGCGGTTCACGCGGCTGTATTTCCGCACGATCTGGGCCGCTTGGTCGGGACTTGCGATCCGCCTCTCGACGGGAGGCCGGCGCGAAAGCTTCCTCAGCATATTCGGCGCGTTATCCATGGTGCTGCTGTTCGTGATCTGGGCGACCGTGCTGATCACCGCATTCGGCCTGGTCGAATGGTCGTTGCAGTCCGCCGGCGCCGACAGCTCGATATCCGAGCAGATCTACATGAGCGGCGTCACCTTCTTCACCCTCGGCTACGGCGACATCGTGCCGCATTCCGGCGGCGCGCGGCTCGTTTCGGTCATGGAGGCCGGCACCGGCATCGGCTTCATCGCCGTCGTCATCGGCTACCTTCCGGTACTTTACCAACTATTCTCGAGGCGGGAGGCGCATGTGATCCAGCTCGACGGGCGCGCCGGGTCGCCGCCCACCGCTGGTACCATGCTGGCCCGGCACGCGGAGGCGGACTGCCTCGACAAGCTGGATGAGTTGTTGCGCGAGTGGGAGGTTTGGGGGTCGGAGCTGCTGGAGAGCCATCTCTCGTATCCCATGCTGGCCTACTACCGCAGCCAGCATGACAACCAGTCCTGGCTCGCTGCGATCGCCTGCGTGATGGACACCTGCGCCCTGGTGTTGGTCGGAGTCGAGGAGATGCGGCCGTTGCAGGCGCGCATGACGTTCACGATGGCGCGCCAAGTTGTTGTAGAAATGGCACGGTCGTTTCGTATTCAACCATCCCGCTACGACGGCGGCAATCGGCTGGACCGCGATGACTACGCCCGGCTCATGTCAGTATTTGAACAATCCGGCATTGCATGGTCCGGCGGTTCGCAGGCGGAGGAAACGCTGGCGGCGCTGCGGGCCACCTACGAGCCGCTGCTGGATGGGCTTTCTCGCTATCTTTTGCTGCCTTTGCCGGGCTGGATCGCCGGTGACGACGACGCCGACCATTGGGAACGCGGGCCGCGCGGGCTGATCGCAAGCCGCCTGATCGAGCAGCTATCGAGCCGTGGCGGCGGCTCCAAGGCTTCGGAAGAGGTCTCGGTGCCATGGCGGCGGCTGTTGGATAAGCTTCGGGCGGATTGACGCGGAATACACGGCTCTTCCATAACGACGGAGTCGACTGCTATGCAAAAAGCCCTAACCTGGAGACTCCGTGATGAACACTGCTGAACTCGCCGACCACATCGCCGCCGAGCACAATACGCTGAATAAGACGGAGGCCAAAAAGGTCGTGGAGGCGGTATTCGCCGCCATCGTCAGTGCCGCGAGCAAGGGCGAGGAGGTTTCGCTGCCGGGCTTCGGCAAGTTCAAGGTCGCCGCCCGCGAGGCGCGCCAGGGACGCAACCCGGCCACTGGTGAAACGATCCAGATTGCTGCGTCGAAGAAGCTGGGCTTTACGCCTGCCAAGCAGGTCAAGGACGCGATGAACCCGGCCGCGCCCGTCAGCAAGCCGGCTCCGAAGGCCGCTGCGAAGCCAAAGGCGAAAAAGGCTTAAAACCACCGGCTTTTGCTACGAGGCATTGATGCGCCGAGGCCTCGCGGCGCTTGCCGGCGCTTCGGCGGCTGGCCGGGCATAGGCGCCGGCCAGGCAACGTCAGGCTAGAACGGGTTCTTCACCGCGCCGCGCTGTTTTGGCGGCGGGATCGCGTCGGGGAGGGCCGCGTCGGCCTCCAACACTTTGACCACCGACGCGAGCACCGCCTGCAGCCGCTGCGCCAGTTCCAGCCCAGCCTTGTCGCGCGTCAGGT
>CAXTJW010000166.1:0-7693 GCA_964244305.1 uncultured Acetobacteraceae bacterium | reverse complement strand
GCGCCGCCTTCGGCATGGAGCCGCTGCTCACCCAATCCGCCTGGTTCCGCCCGCATAACCGCAGCGAGGAGCTGGACCGCCTGTATCTCGTCGGCGCCGGGACCCACCCCGGCGCTGGCCTCCCCGGCGTGCTGTGCTCGGCGCGCATCCTCGACAAGGTGGTGCCGCATGCCTCAGCCATTGCTCGATAGCGTCGACCTCGCCGCCTGCCGGGACTTGCTGCGCCAGGGTTCGCGCAGCTTCTTCGCCGCCTCGCTGCTGCTGCCGCGCCGTGTTCATCGGCCGGCCTTGGCGCTGTATGCGTTCTGCCGGGTGGCGGACGACCTGATCGACACCGGCACCGATCCGGCCACGGCGCTCGCGGAGCTGCGGGCACGGCTCGACGCCGCCTACGCCGGCCGGCCGCACCCGGTCGCCGCCGACCGGGCATTGGCGGCCGTCGTGCAGCGCCACGCCATTCCGCGCACCCTGCTCGACGCATTGCTGGAAGGCTTCGAGTGGGACGCGGTTGGCCGCCGCTACGACAGCCTGGCCGAACTCGAAGCCTACGCCGCTCGCGTGGCCGGCACCATCGGCGCGATGATGGCGACGCTGATGGGCGAGCGGTCGGCGGAGGGCGTGGCGCGCGCCTGCGACCTCGGCGTCGCCATGCAGCTCAGCAACATCGCGCGTGACGTGGGCGAGGACGCGCAGGCGGGCCGGCTCTATTTGCCGCAGGATTGGCTGCGCACGGCGGGGATCGACCCGGACGCTTGGCTCGCGCATCCCAGCTTCGACCCGGCGCTCGCCGGCGTCGTTCAGCGTCTACTATGCCGGGCCGACGAGCTCTATCGCCGGGCCGACCTCGGCATCGCCGCCCTGCCCCGCGCCTGCCGCCCCGGCATCGGCGTCGCCCGCTTCCTGTATGCCGAGATCGGCCAGCAGGTCGCCCGGCAAGGCTACAACAGCATCGGCCAGCGCGCCGTCGTGCCGCCCGGACGCAAGCTGCGGCTGCTGGCCCGCAGCCTGTCCGCCTCGACGCGCAGTCCGGCATCCGCCGGGCCGATCCCCGCGCTGGACGCCGCGTGCTTCCTCGTGGACGCCGTGATCGCGGCACCCGCGCCGCCGCGGCCCGCCGCGCGCGTGCCGCTCTGGGAAGCGTTCGACGAGCGGGCCGCCTGGCTCTATACGCTGTTCGACCAGCTCGACCAGCGGCAGATGGGCCGGGAGCGGCCGTGATGGTTGCCCAATGGGAATGGGCCATTTTACTGATTTTATTCGTGTTTCTGCTGCTTGCCGAACTGGTCTCGGTCCGCCGCTCGATCCGCCGCGCTAGAGACGAAGCGCCCGGCACCGTCCCATCACCACCGCCGCGGAATGCGGAACGGTAGCATCGCCTGCACCCACGGCGCGCGGAACCGGTCGAGCGACAGGCTCTCGTGCACCGCCGTCACCCGCTCGCCCAGCAGCTGCGTCTCGATCACCGAGCGCGAATAGAACGGCGTATCCTCCAGCGTCTGCATCACGGTCGGGGGAGCATCCGCCCGAGTGGCCCGCGGCACCCGCCAGATCCGCGTGGACGGCAGCACGGCCGGCGGCGGCGGCGGCAACGTTTCGACTTTGCCATCGCGGCCGATCCGCAGCGCCAGATGCTGCTCGCCGCCCACCCGCCGGGTCGCGTTATACAGGATCGCAGCGCCGTCACGCCCCCCTTCACGCATCGGCGCACGGCACCAGTCCCATTCGACGAAATCGTCCTCCAGCGCCGCGTCCCCCTCGTTGGTGTCGAGGTAGCCCGGCCCCGACCAGCGCAGCGCCGGATGGCTTAGCTCGACCTCGACGCGGGACACCGGCGCGATCGGCGACCAGCGGTGCCGCCCGGCGTCGTCCAGCATGAAACGGCGGCCGGTGATCGCCGAAGGATGCACCCGCACTGTGCCGCGCAGCCGCGACGGGATGGGCGCCGTCACCTCATTGATATCAATAGTCAGCACGTCGCCGTCCCAGCGCAGCGCGCTCGGCCCGATCGCCAGATGCCGCGGGCCGCGGTCGACGGCGCCGGCGTTGCGCTCCGTCATGGCCCAGCGCCGCGGCCGGCCATACAGCACGGCGTTCAACGCGCAGAACTGCAGCGGATCGCCGCCGCCGCGCCCGCGCGACCCGGCCCGGCGCGACCACGCGTAATACGGCGAAAAAACGCTGCCGAGGAAGGCGATCAGCGTGATGCCATGCTGCCCGTCGTCGCTCAGCGCGTCGACATACCACCAGGCGTAGCCGTTGCGCGCGACCGGCTGATCGAATCCGAAGGCTTGGCGCCCAGGTCCGCCAGCAAGCTCTCTGCCGCCAGCCGGCCCGAAAGCGCCGCCATCGGCACCCCCGCGCCCGGATGCGTGCTGCCCCCCGCCAGATACAGCCCCGGCACCCGCGTCCGCGCGCCCGGCCGCTTGAAGGTCGCCGTCGCCCCGTGCACCGCCGGGCCATACAGCGCCCCGCCGGTTCCCGGGAACAGCTTGTGAAACCCCTCCGGCGTCGTTGTCTGCGTCGCTTCGTGCGTCAGATGCAGGCCGCATCGGGCCAGCAGGCGGAAACTCTGGTCGGCGCATCGCTCGATCTCCATGGCGCTGGGGGGGTGCGCATCGCCCGTGGGCGGAGCGTTGATGAGGCACAGCAGGCGTTCGGGACCAGGCAGGGCGGCACCGTCGTCGCTGCGATCCTGGGCGCAAACATAGACGGTCGGCTGCTGCGGCGGTGCGCCGGCCGCCAAATCGCGGAACTCGGCAGCGTAGTCGCTTGAAAAGAATACGTTGTGGCGCGTCAGGGGGAAGCCCTCGGTCCGGGCCACCGTCGCCCAGGTGATCGCCGAGAGCGAGCGGTCCTTTGCGGCGACCGCCGGCGTCGCGCCACGCACGGCCGAGCCAAGCAGCCCAGCCGCCACCGCGCCCGCATCGGCGTTGACCACCACTGCATCGGCCACGATCCGCTCGCCGCTGGCAAGCCGCACGCCCGACACCCGGCCACGCTCCAGCAGCACCTCCGCGGCCTCGGCGTCATAGCGCAGCCGCGCGCCGTGCGTCGCCGCCAGCCCGGCCAGCGCCTGCGCGATGCGGTGCATGCCGCCCTCGACCAGCCACACGCCGTCGCGCTCCACATGCGCCACCAGCATCAGCGTCGCCGGCGCCAGGAACGGCGAGGAGCCGCAATAGGTCGCATAGCGCCCGAACAACTGCCGCAGCCGCGGGTCGGCAAAGTGCTGGCTCAGCGCCTTCCACAGCGTGTCGAACGGCCGGATGCCCCACAGCGCCAGCACTCCAGCGTCGCGCACCAACGATCCCATGCTGGGCCGCCCGCCGCGGATGAACGGCGCCTCGAGTGTCGCATAGATCCGGCGCGCCTCCGCCGAGAACGCCAGGAACCCCCGCGCCTCCGCCGGCCCGGCAAACTGCCCGATCGCATCGGCCGAGCGCGCCAGGTCGGCAAACAAATCGAGCCGCTGCTCGGCGTTCCAGGCGTGCCGGGCCAGGATGCTGGCCGGCTGCAGCGTCAGATGATCGGACAGCTCGGCCCCTGCATTGGCGAAGATGGCCTCGAACACCCACCGCATCGTGAACACGGTGGGCCCCGCGTCCAGCCGCCGCCCGGCGACCGCTTCCTCCCGCAGCTTGCCGCCCGGTGTCGCCGCCCGCTCCAGCAGCGTCACGTCCAACCCCGCGCAGGCCAGCTCCAGCGCCGCCACCAGGCCGCCGACCCCGCCACCAATCACCACTACCCGACGTGCCACCATCTCTCCAAAAACCTCTTGACGCCTGTGTCAATTACGATTGACAGTCGCATTTGACAATCCAGCCTGACAGTCGGCTGGGCCGGGAGAAAGCGCAATGGACGTCATAGGCCGGATCGAGCGAGCATTATACGCAGCGGTGTCGCGTGCCGATATCGAGGGCTGCCCGCCCCGGCTCGCCGCCGCCATGCGCCACGCCGTGTTCCCACGCGGCGCACGCATCCGCCCGCGTTTGTGCCTCGCCGTCGCCGCCGCCTGTGGCGAGGACGAGCCCGCCGTCACCGACGCCGCCGCCGCCGCCATTGAGCTGCTGCACTGTGCGTCGCTGGTGCATGACGACCTGCCGTGCTTCGACGACGCCGACACCCGCCGTGGCCGGCCGACCGTGCATCGCGCCTTCGGCGAGCCGCTGGGCGTGCTGGCCGGGGATGCGCTGATCGTTCTGGCGTTTCAGACCCTGGCGCATGGCGCGATCCTGACCCCGAAGCGGTTGGCGCCGTTGATGCTGACCATTGCCGGGGCGGTGGGCGTGCCGTTCGGCATCGTGGCCGGGCAGGCCTGGGAGTGCGAGGACAAGGTGGACCTGGCGCAATACCAGCGCGAGAAGACCGGCGCGCTGTTCGCCGCCGCGACCGTCGCCGGGGCCGCCTCGGCGGGGGTCGAGGCCGAGCCCTGGCGCGCGTTGGGCGCCCGTCTCGGCGAGGCGTTTCAGGTCGCCGACGACATCCTGGACGCCACCGCCAACCCGGATGCGGTCGGCAAGCCCGTCGGCAAGGACGTCGCCCTGGACCGCCCGAGCGCCGTGCGCGAACTGGGCCTGGACGGCGCGATCATGCGGCTCGACACCTTGGCGGCGGCGGCGGTCGATGCGGTGCCGGCCTGCCCCGGTGCCGTCGCGCTGCGCAGCCATATCCTGACGGAGACCATGCGGCTGCTGCCCAAGGAGCTCGCGCGGCACGCTGCGTAATGCAGGGCACGACCACTCCGGCGACGGTCCTGGCCCGGCCCTGGCGCTACGATTGGCGAGCACAGCGCGACCGGCTGGTCGCCAGCCCGCGTTTCCGCCGCTGGGCCGTCGCCTTCCCGCTCACCCGGCCCATCGCCCGGCGCCGCACCCGCGCGCTGTTCGACCTCTGCGCCGGCTTCGTCTACTCGCAGGTGCTGCAGGCTTGCGTGCAGTTGCGCCTGTTCGACATTCTGGCCGACGGTCCGATGACCGCCGCAGCCCTGTCGATGCGGCTCGGACTGCCGGCGGACCGCACGCAACGGCTGCTGCTTGCGGCGGCGTCGCTGCGGCTGCTGACCGAGCGGCGTGGCGGGCGGTTCGGCCTGGGTCCGCTCGGCGCGGCCTTGGTCGGCAACGACGCCGTAACCGCGATGGTGCTGCATCACCGTGAGCTCTATGCGGACCTGAACGACCCGGTGGCGCTGCTGCGCGGCGAGGCCAGTGCGACCGGGCTATCGCGCTATTGGGCATATTCCGGCAATGCGGACGCTGCCAAGCTCGAAAGCAGTCAGGTCGGCGCATACACCGCGCTGATGGCCGCCTCGCAGCCGCTGGTCGCGGACGAGGTTCTGGCCGCCTACCGCATCGGGCGGCATCGCTGCCTGTTGGACGTGGGCGGCGGCGACGGCAGTTTCCTGCGCGCGGCCGGGGCACAGGCGCCGGCGCTGCAGCTCATGCTGTTCGATCTGCCGCCGGTCGCGGAACAGGCCCGCGCCCATGCCGAGACCGCCGAATTTGCCGGACGGTTCACCGCCGCAGGTGGCGACTTCCTGGCCGACCCGCTGCCATCGGGCGCCGATATTGTCTCGCTGGTCCGCGTCATCCACGACCACGACGACCCAGCCGCGCTCGAAATCTTGCGCGCCGTCCATCGCGCTTTGCCGCCGGGCGGCACCCTGCTGCTGGCCGAGCCGATGGCCGGGACCTCGGGCGCAGAGCCGATCGGCGACGCCTATTTCGGCTTCTACCTCATGGCCATGGGCCGTGGCCGCGCCCGCACCCAACGCGAGCTCTTTGCATTGCTGCATCGGGCCGGCTTCACCGCCGCGCGCCGTTTGCCGACCCACACGCCGCTGCTGGTCAGCGTCATCGTCGCAAAAGCGTCATCGGACACCGCATCTTTGTAAATCGTAGTTGACAGGCTTTTTTGTCAGGCTACGTTGACACATAACCGCGGCCACACTGGTCCGCACAGCTCCGGGAGGGCGCAGATGGATGCATTGGCAGTCGTGCTCACCGGGCCGGAAAAGCTGGCGCTCAGCCGTTTGCCGCTGGATGCCGCCGGCCCCGAGGACGTCGTCGTCGACATCGAGTGGAGCGGCATCAGCACCGGGACCGAGCGCCTGCTGTATACCGGACGCATGCCGCCGTTCCCCGGCATGGGCTATCCGCTGGTGCCGGGCTACGAGTCGGTGGGCCGCATCACCGCCGCTGCCGCCGACAGCCGGGTCGGAGAGCGCGTGTTCGTGCCCGGCGCGCGCTGCTTCGGCGACGTGCGCGGCTTGTTCGGCGGCGCTGCCTCCCGCGTGGTGGTCCCGGCCGCACGGGTGACGGCCTTCGACGAACGGCTCGGCGAGCACGGCGTGCTGCTGGCGCTGGCCGCGACGGCCCGTCACGCGCTGGCATTGCCCGGCGTCGCCTTGCCCGACCTCATCATCGGCCATGGCGTGCTCGGCCGCATGTTGGCCCGCCTGGCCGTGCTGTCCGGCGTCCGCCCAGTCGTCTGGGAACGCAATCCGGCCCGCGCCGAGGGCGCCGAGGGTTATGATGTCGTCGATCCCGCCACGGACGACCGCCGCGACTACCGCGCCATCTACGACGTGAGCGGCGACGCCTCGCTGCTCGACGCGCTCATCGGCCGGCTCGCGCCCGGCGGCGAAGTGGTCCTCGCCGGCTTCTACAGCGACCGGCTGAGCTTCGCCTTCCCGGCGGCCTTCATGCGCGAGGCGCGGATACGCATCGCCGCGCAGTGGCAGCCCGAAGACCTCGCGGCCGTCGCGGCGCTGGCCGGGTCGGGGGAGCTGTCGCTGACCGGGCTGATTACCCATCGCGAGGCGGCGGGCGACGCGGCCCAGGCCTACCGCACCGCATTCGACGACGCCGCGTGCCTGAAGATGATCCTCGATTGGAGAACCTGCCCATGAACGCCGTCACATCCGCCGCGCCGAGCATGAGCATGACCGAGACACTCCGGGCGGAAGCCGCGATCGAGCCGGATGCCCCGGTCGCCACGGCGGTCAAGAAGGAAACGCAGGTCATCGCGATCTATGGCAAGGGCGGCATCGGCAAGAGCTTCACCCTCGCCAACCTCAGCTACATGATGGCGCAGCAGGGCAAGCGCGTGCTGCTGATCGGCTGCGACCCCAAGAGCGACACGACCTCGCTGCTGTTCGGCGGGCGCAGCTGCCCGACCATCATCGAGACCTCGTCGAAGAAGAAGCTCGCGGGCGAGAAGGTATCGATCGGCGACGTCTGCTTCATCCGCGACGGCGTGTTCGCGATGGAGCTGGGCGGTCCCGAGGTCGGCCGCGGCTGCGGCGGACGCGGCATCATCCATGGCTTCGAACTGCTGGAGAAGCTCGGCTTCCACGAGTGGGGCTTCGATTACGTGCTGCTCGACTTCCTCGGCGACGTGGTGTGCGGCGGGTTCGGCCTGCCGATCGCGCGGGACATGTGCCAGAAGGTCATCGTCGTCGCCTCGAACGACCTGCAGTCATTGTATGTCGCCAACAACGTCTGCTCGGCAGTCGACTATTTCCGCCGGATGGGCGGCAACGTCGGCGTTGCCGGCATGGTGATCAACAAGGACGACGGCACCGGCGAGGCGCAGGCGTTCTCCGACGCAGTGGGCATCCCCGTGCTGTCGGCGATCCCGGCCAACGAGGACATCCGCCGCAAGTCCGCCAACTACGAGATCATCGGCAAGCCCG
>CAXTJW010000165.1:0-7727 GCA_964244305.1 uncultured Acetobacteraceae bacterium | reverse complement strand
GCGTCGGGAGGCAACACGCTCGATCAGCAGCTCGACCTCGAGCGCGACCTGCAGCGGACCTGCGGCGCGTCGGCCGACTTCCGCGAGGGCACGCAGGCGTTCCTGGGGAAGCGCCCGGCGCAGTTTGGCACGCGAGGCGCATGACGGAACTGGAAAACGCCCAATGCCTCGCCGAGGCGTGCGCCGCCGCGATGTGGCAGGCGGACCAGGCCAGCCAGGGCCTGAACATCACGCTCGATCACATCGCGCCCGGCACCGCCCGCCTATCGATGACGGTCGAGCCGCGCATGATCAACGGGACCGGCACCTGCCACGGCGGCTTCATCTTCACCCTGGCCGATAGCGCTTTTGCCTTTGCCTGCAACACCACTGGCGACGTGTCGGTCGCGAGCCAATGCAGCATCAGCTTCATCCGGCCAGCCCGCCTAGGCGAACGCCTGGTCGCCACGGCGGAGGAGCGGCACCGTGCCGGCCGCAGCGGCATCTACGACGTGCGCGTCACCACCGGCGTCGAGCTTGTCGCGGAGTTCCGCGGCCACTCCCGCACGACCGGCGCACGGTTGCTCGCTTTGCCCACCAATAACTGACCGGGCTTACCGGTGTGAACTGCGATTTGGGGTCATGACGCGCCCGCAGCCTCGCGCAGCGCCGTCCGCGCCTCCTCCAAAGCCTGACGCTGGCCGCGCACGAGGGCCGGGTCCGTGCCGAGCACCGACTTCATGTGGCGGTGCATCCGGCCGACCTCGTCCAAATGCCGTGCTGCGGGCAAGCTGTGCGTGACGCTCGCCGCATGACGCCGGTGCGTATTGAGCGGCCGGGCGACATAGGCCACGGTGCCGCCCTGGGACAGCGCCTCGGCATAAATCCGCCAGTCTCCCGCCATGGTGAACTCCTCCAAATCCGCACCGCAGCGCCGCAGCGCCTGCTGCAGCGCCGGCCGCCGCCAGACGACGGCGCTCGCATTGAGGATCAGGTTGCGGGCCGACAGGCAGTTGCGCAGGAAATCATCCGCCTGGAACACGCCGTCCTCGCCGAGCATCGGCGCACCGGAGCGGGCATAATAGCCCTGATGGTCCGGCCACAACGCCGCGCCGGCAGCGTCCACCGCCCGGCTGTCGCTGAACGCGAACACCGCGTCCGGCGTGTCCGCGAGCACCCGGCACAGCGTCGCCAGGAACGCTGGGTCCGCTTGGTCATCCGCCTCGGCAATCCACAGCCAATCACCGCGCGCCAGGTCCGCCGCCCGGCGCCACTGCTTGAACACCGAGCCGGAGTTGCTCGCGCCTGGCATCCAGCGCACGCTGCGCCCCGCCGCCGCGGCCACATCGTGCACGACCGCCGCACTGTCGTCCGTCGAGGCGTCGTCGAGCACGACGATTTCGGCGACCGGATAGGTTTGCGCGAACAGGCTGCCGAGCCGCCCGGACAAGTAATGGGCATAGTTGTAATTCGGCACCACGACGGAAACCTGCAGCGCGTCGGGATCGGCCAGCCGCAGCAGTCCATCCGCATAGGCCTCCCAGCCGAAATGCCGGCGCGCCGACCGGGCCAGGCGCTCGCGGTCGACGGGCCGCGTCTGCAGCATGAGGACGCGCATCTGCCGCACCATCTCGGCCGCGTCGCCGAGCGGCACGGCACAGCCGGCGCCATATTCCCGCAACAGGTCGGGTGCGCCGCCGCTCTCCTCGAACGCGACGCACGGCACCCCGGCCGACATCGCCTCCAGCACCACGCTCGGGAACGGGTCCTCCCTGGACGTCAGCAGGAACACATCGGCGCAGGCCAGCCAGTCCCCGGCATCCGCGCTGAATGGCATGTAATGGAACGTGCCGGTCGTGGTCGCAGCCGCCATCTCGCCACCCAAGTAGGCGAGAACCTGCGGGTCGATCGCTCCGGCCCAGAGCAGATGGATCGCCGTGTCCGCCGACTGCGCCAGCCGCCACACCTGTAGAAACAGATCGAAACCCTTGCGCAGGTCGGCATAGCCCATGCCCACCGCCAGCAGCGCGCCCTCCGGCAGCCCCAGGCGCGCCCGCATCGCCGCCGCATCCGCCGGGGCGACGTTCACCGGGCGATAGATGCCCTGCGGCAGCACGACCGCACGGCCCGGCGGCACCGCGGCGAGCTCGTGAAACCGATCCCGGACATAAGGGGCCGCGAACACGACATGCTCCGACAGCGCCGCGCCACGGCCGGCCGCGTCCACCAGGCCGCGCTCGCGCAGCAGCCGCGGCAGTTCATGGATCAGCAAGGTGCAGGCGACGCCGGCCCGCGCCAGCTCCTCGCACGCCACCGCGGCGGCCGAGGTGTTGACGATGGCGCGGCTATAGCCCTGGGCGACGGCCACCTGGACATAATGGCGCAGGTCGTGCAGGCCGGCCAGGATGACGGTCGGCCCAACCGCCTGATACTCCGCCGCGAGCGCGCCGCCGCCGAGCAGCACGAACGCGACCTCCATGCCGCGCACATCGCGCAAGTGGCGCCCAAGGGCCAGCAGCAGCAACTGCGCGCCGCCCTGCCAGGCGTCGTGCCCGACGAGCAGCAGCCGGCGGCGTCCGGTGTCGACCGCGGCCCCGGCGACGGCGCGCGCGGTCGCATTCAGGTAGGCCGCGCCGAAATGCACGTCCGGCTCGAGGTATGCGCCCTCGGCCCACTCGTTCCAGGCATTCACGCAGACGACCGCCTCCCCCGCGACGGGCTGCGCCACGGCCGCGGTAATCAACCGTTCGAGCCAGGCCTGATACGCGGCCGGCGTCGAGCCATGCAGGATCATCCCGGCGCCCTGCCGCCGCGCGTCGTTGTCCCAGCTCGGCACCGCCGTGCGGATCAGCGGATAGGGCGTGGGCGCCAAATCGGTCGCAGTCGCCATGGCGTCGTACGACAGCACCCGCGCCGTCGCCGCATGGTCCAGCATGCGTAAGCCACGGTTCAGCGGTTCGAGGCCGTCGGTCAGCTTATGCGGCGGGAACTCGACCGCCGCGTCCATGCCGAAGCCGCGCGGGTCGCGGTCGTCGAAGCTCTGCGCCATGATGAACAGCGGGTCCTCGCCATGCGCACGGAACAGGGCGCGCCACCGGTCCACGGCGTCCGACGTCGCGGGGATCAGCACAGCGCGATACACCATCAGCACCGGCCGCCCACCAAGCCGGATATAGCGCGCATCCCGGAAGTGCCGCAGCAGCTCGGCCACCAGCCCGGGCTCGTCCTCGCGGCGGTAATCCTGCGAAATCAGCACCTCGTGCTCCGAGCCGTCCCAGCGCCGGCTCCAGTTCTCGTTCGCCCACATCAGGCAGAACGGCAGGTCGATCGACGCGTCGCCCAGCAGCGCATCGAGCGGCGCATCGAGCAGCCGGCGTCCGTTGAACCAGTAGAAATAAAAGACGAAGCCGTGCACGCCGGCGCCGCGCGCAAGTTCCGCCTGCTGCCGCAGCGTCCCCGTCCCCTCCAACCTGTAATGGCCCAGATCGCGCGGGATGCGCGGCTGGTAGTGCCCGGCGAACCGCGGCAGCCCGCGGGCGACGTTGGTCCACTCGGTAAAGCCGCGGCCCCACCAGGCGTCGTTCTCCGGCATCGGGTGGAACTGCGGCAAATAGAACGCCAGCACCTTCGCGCGCAGGACGGCGTGCGGCGGCAGCGGCTGCACCTCCTCGAACAGCGGGCCCGGCTGCGCGTTGCGCCGCACCTCGGACGGGATGTCGGTGTCGTCGCTGGGCCGCGCGGGGAACACGCCGGGCTCGTGGCGATGCTGGCGATAGTGCAGCAGCGGATTGGCGTCGGGCAGGTGGCGCAGATAGCGGTTGCGATAGAACGCGCCATCGAACCCGGCGCTCGGCTGCCGGTTCTCGACGGCGCCGCGCTGGCGGTAATGCTCGAACGGGTCCATCCGCGCCGCATGCACGTCGGGGGAGTGGCTGAAATAGAACGCCGGGTCGAACTCCGGGATCGGAGCGATCAGGCCGTCGCAGCGATGGGCCAAGTAGTGCGCCAGGCAGAGCTGATTGGGCGGAATGGAGTAGCGCTGCCGATACCACTCGGGATCGAACCATTCGACCGGTTGCCGACCCTCGGCCTCGCCATGCTCGATGTAGTGGAGCAGCGGCTCCAGGTCGTTTTCGCGGACATCGCGGTTGCGGCTTACATACCAGGCGGGGTCGAAATACGGGTTGGGCCAGCGGCCCTCGCGCCAGCCGTAGCGGCAATAATGCGCGAGCGCGTCGACCCCGGCTTCGGCCAGGTCGGGGTTGCGTTCCAGGAACCACTGCTCCGCAAACAGGCCGGAGCGTCGCACGATCAGCAGATCGCCCGCATCGAGGCGTGGCGGTGAAAACGACGCAATTTCACTATTGGCGCGATTTAAGCCCATATTAAATCTATCTCCAATAGGCTTCATGCGCGGCGCTTCGCCCGGCGTCAATCTCCCTGCGCGCGTTCATGACTCATTCCACCAATTCCTATACCAACAGGGAATGCTGCATCATGGCCGGCATCCCGGGCAGGAACTTGGACGGCGAGCGGAGGTTGTAGGGCGTGTTCCGCGCCATCCCCATCGACCTTCGGCTCCGCGCCGGCATTTTGGCGCTCTGCGCCGGGGTGCTCGCGGCCTGCTCCCCGGCCGCGATCCTGAATGCCACCGTTCCCTCGGACGGCATCTCCGTCGACCGCGGACTCGCCTATGGCGACGGACCGCGGCGGCGGCTGGACGTCTATCGAAACAAGGACGCCGCCGCGTTGAAGCCGCTGATTATCTTCCTGTATGGCGGGAGCTGGCGCACCGGCGAGCGCGGCAGCTATGCCTTCGTCGCCCGGCCGCTCGCGGCACGCGGCGCGGTGGTCGTGGTGCCGGACTACCGGCTATATCCCGAGGTCGCCTTCCCCGACTTCCTCGACGACAACGCCCGTGCCGTCGCCTGGGCCGTGGCGCACGCGGCCGAGTTCGCCGCCGACCCGCACCGGGTGTTCATCGTCGGCCACTCGGCCGGGGCGTACAACGCGGCGATGCTGGCCGTCGACCCGCGCTGGTTGGCCCGCGCTGGGCTGGACCGCTCACGGATCGCCGGCGTGGCCGGACTGGCGGGGCCGTACGACTTCCTGCCGATGACGGATCCCGACATCCTGCCGGTGTTCGCCCCCGTGGACGACGGTCCGGCCAGCCAGCCGGTCAACTACGTCGACGGCCGCAACCCGCCGTTGCTGCTGCTGGCCGGGCAGTCCGACACGACGGTGCGCCCGGCCAACACGCGGTCGCTCGCGGCGCGCGTATCGGCGGCGGGCGGCGCGGTGCAAAGCCGCATCTACCCGGACCTCGGCCACATCGGCATCATCACCGCCTTCGCGCCGCTATTCAGCAGCCGCGCGCCCGTGCTGGACGACGTGTGGCGCTTCATCGTAGCGCAGCGCCCGACGGGCTGAAGCTACGAGCCCTTGAACACCGGTGCGCTGCGCGCGTGAAATGCCGCCAGGCCGTCCCGGTAGTCGTCGCTATGCAGCGCCCGGCGCCGGCCCTCCTGCAGCCGCTGCGCCAGGGCCGTGGGCAGCGGCATCGCCTGCGCCAAGGCCCGCAATTGCTGCTTGGCGCTGGCGACCGACAGCGGCGCGTTGCCGGCGATGCGGGCGGCGAGAGCATAAGTGAAAGCCTCCAGCTCCGCCTCCGAGACCACGTGGTTCACCAGCCGCAACGCCAGGGCACGCTGCGCCGGAACCGGGTCGGCGGTGCTGAACATCTCCATGGCGATGTGCAGGCCGCCGCGCAGCAGCACGTTCAGCAGCCCGTCCGCGTCGTAGGGCAGCCCGAGGCGCGCGGGGGTGAACGCCAGGCTGCAGGTCGGATCGGCCACCGCGATATCGCAACGCAAGGCGAG
Organism: uncultured Acetobacteraceae bacterium; assembly: GCA_964244305.1. GTDB lineage: Bacteria > Pseudomonadota > Alphaproteobacteria > Acetobacterales > Acetobacteraceae > CAHJXG01. Next base: position 1,869 of record CAXTJW010000165.1, on the reverse strand, counting down.
GTCGGTGCCGCCGCCCCAGGCGGAGCCGTGCAACATGGCGATCACCGGCGCCCGGCACTCCGCCACGCAGCGGAACAACGCCTGCAGCGGGCCGTCCTGCGCCAATGGGTCGAAGTCGGGTTCGAGGTCGCCGATATCGAACCCGGCGCACCAAACCCGGTCATCGCGCTGGGCCCGCAGCACCACGGCCCGGACATCCTGCGCCTCGATGCTGCGGAACGCGCTGATAAGCCGCTCCAGCATGACGCTGCCGAGCGCGTTGCGTTTGGCCGGGTCCTGCATGGTGACCACGGCGATGTGGCCGTCGATGGCAAAGCCGACGGGCGGGGGGGCATGGGTGCTCATGCGGCCATGGTAGCGCAGGGCCGGAATGGTGTCTCAATGGGAGTGGCGGCTTGCGAGTTTCGGCCCTCGCGAAGCATCGTAGCAGCACGGCTTCACCAGCAGAGCGTCTGCCCTCAGCCCGGTGGATTGGGGGCGACCGTCGCGGGGCGGGGCGGCGTGGGCGGGGCCTTCATCGCGATCACCCAACTCCGGACGCCCTTCGGAAAGGTAAAGCGGGCAATGCCATCGACAACGCCATCCCTCAATGCGTCATCGGAACTCAGCACGACAGTCCGACGAATATAGGTCTGCGCTTCGGCGTCCGTCAGCTTGGTCCGCGCTTTCAGCGTCGCGTGTATCGTCCGTTCATAGGCGTCAAGCTTATCCGCTTGCTCATGCAGGTCCTGGGCGTTCACCGGACCGCGCGAGATGGCGACGGCGGCGTGAAACAGGAACACGTTGGGTGGCACGGAGTACCGGCTTTGAGCGCTCATGAACACGTAAGTGGCCGCCGACGCGACGACGCCGAGATTGTAGGCTTTGAAGGTCACGCCGTTGTGGCTATGCACGCGCGCCATGTAATCGACGATTGCCTGTGCGGAGTCGATATCGCCGCCCGGCGAGTTCATGCCGATATGGATTTCCGTGGCACCCGCATTCCGCAGCTTATCGATATCGGCCATGAACAGATCCCGGCTGGACGGACTGATGGGCGCGTTGAGCACCAGATAGCCGATGCCATCCACAGGAATTGGGTCCGGCATCGCCAGCGTTGGACCTCCCGGTTGTTGGCAGCCGGCCAGGACGCATAGAAGCCCTAGAACGACGCGCCGGAAGTGTATAGCCAGCGGTCCGCGCATATCGGTCAATTCCTATACTACTTTCAACGGTGCGCGCGGCATTCAGCCATCGCTCTAGGCGATGCCAACGATGCAGGTATATCATACATTCATTGCGTTCTATTCATAATTCTAATCTTCAGTAACTGCCTTCATGGGTTGCTTTATGGGCAACTGAATTTCTAAGTCCCGGCCGGTAGGCATCCGCGCTTCATAGAAATTATACACGCCATGCCCGAAGCCGATCCTCATAAGAGCTGCCGATCAGGCCGGCGGCCAGCCGCAAGCGAGTGTCCAAGCAGCCAGCACCAGTATCCGACATCCAGACCGTGACGCTTCGTGGCCGGACACCGCGGCGACATCTCACGGTGCAGGCGCTACGATGTGGGATGCCTGCCGAATTGGAACCGAGAATGCCGCAGTCGAGACATGCGAATCGTGCCGTCGCCTGGGCCGCTGCCCTGCTACTGCTCCATGGATGGGGCGCCCAGGCAGCGACGACAGCCTGTCCCGAGCACTTCGCCGCCGGGCAAGCGCCCAACCTGCTCAATCCGCGCCTGGCGACTGGCACGCGCGCCTTGTGCTTCGAGGGCTTCGCCGTGCTGCACTCCGCGCTAACGCGGACGCCGCTGTATTCGGCGGAGCATCTGACCGCGGACCGCATCGACGCCGCCCGCTCGACCCGGCGCGAAAGCGAGTTCCACGC
>CAXTJW010000164.1:0-7736 GCA_964244305.1 uncultured Acetobacteraceae bacterium | reverse complement strand
GCGCGCCGATCAGCCGGCTGACCGCATGCTTCTCCATGAACTCGCTCATGTCGATCCGAACCATGGCGCGGTCGTCATCGAACAGGAACGCTGCCAACGCCTTCGTCAACTCGGTCTTGCCGACGCCGGTCGGACCCAGAAACAGAAAACTGCCAATGGGCCGATTGGGATCCTGCAGCCCCGCCCGCGCCCGGCGCACCGCATTGGCGACATGCTTCAGCGCCTCCTCCTGCCCCACCACCCGGCGACGCAGCGCATCCTCCATCCGCAGCAGCTTCGACCGCTCGCCCTCGAGCATCCGGTCGACCGGCACCCCGGTCCAGCGCGATACCACCCCGGCGATCTGCTCCTCCGTCACCGCCTCGTTCACCAGGCCGGCCGCCGGGCTCGCGCTGTCATGGCCACCGGCAATCCGGCGCTCCAGATCGGGCACCGTGCCATAAATCAGCTCACTCGCCCGCGCGAGGTCGCCACGGCGTCGCGCAGCCTCGATCTCGCCGCGCGCGTGATCCAACTGCTCCTTCAGCTTCTGTGTATCGGCGACCCGGCTTTTCTCGCTGCGCCAGGCCGTCGTCATCGCGTCCGACCGCTCGCCGAGCTCGGCGATCTCGCGCTCCAGCCGCTCCAGTCGTTCGCGGGAGTTCGCGTCGGTTTCCTTGCGCAGCGCCTCGCGCTCGATGCGAAGCTGCATGAGGCGACGGTCCAGCTCGTCAAGCGCCTCCGGCTTACTGTCGACCGCCATACGCAAACGCGACGCCGCCTCGTCCACCAGGTCGATCGCCTTATCCGGCAGGAAGCGGTCGGTGATGTAGCGGTTGCTCAGCGTCGCCGCCGCCACCAGTGCGCCGTCGGTGATGCGGACGCCGTGGTGCAGCTCGTACTTGTCCTTGATGCCGCGCAGGATGCTGATCGTGTCCTCGACGCTCGGCTCCCCCACGAACACCGATTGGAAGCGCCGGGCCAGCGCCGCGTCCTTCTCGATGTACTTGCGATACTCGGTCAGCGTGGTCGCGCCGACGCAGTGCAGCGCGCCGCGCGCCAGCTCGGGCTTCAACAGGTTGCTGGCGTCCATCGCGCCATCCGCCTTGCCGGCGCCGACCAGGGTGTGCATCTCGTCGATGAACAGCACGATCTCGCCCTCGGCCGACTCGATTTCCTTGAGCACGGCCTTCAGCCGCTCCTCGAACTCGCCGCGGAACTTGGCGCCGGCGACCAGCGCGCCGAGGTCCAACGCCATGACGCGCTTGTTGCGCAGGCTCTCCGGCACATCCCCGTTGACGATGCGGAGCGCCAGCCCCTCGACGATGGCGGTCTTGCCCACGCCGGGTTCGCCGATCAGCACCGGGTTGTTCTTGGTGCGCCGGGCCAGGATCTGGATGGTGCGGCGGATTTCCTCGTCGCGGCCGATCACCGGATCGAGCTTGCCGTCGCGCGCCAGCGCCGTCACGTCGCGGGCGTATTTCTTCAGCGCGTCGAAGCCAGCCTCCGCATTGGGGCTGTCGACCTTGCGGCCGCGGCGGATGTCGGCCACCGCCTTCTCCAATCCCTGCGGCGTCGTGCCGGCGTCACGCAACGCACGCGCGGCCGGGGTGTCGCCGGCAGCGAGCGCCAGCAGCAGGCGATCCTGCGCAACATACTCGTCACCCGCCTTGCCAGCGGACTGCTGCGCGGCGTCCAGCACCCGCACGAGGTCCGGCGTGGCCTGTGGCTGCCCGGCGCCGGCGCCCTGCACCTTGGGGATGCGCGCAACCTCGGCATCGATGGCCCGCTGGGCGGCTTGCGGATCGCCGGCTGCAGCGCGGATCAGGCCGGCGGCTGCGCCCTCCCCGTCATCCAGCAACGCCTTCAGCAGGTGCTCAGGCGTCAATCTCTGGTTGAACTCGCGCAACGCGATCGTCTGCGCCGCCTGTAGAAAGCCGCGTGCGCGCTCGGTGAATTTTTCGATGTCCATGTCCGCGTTCCTTTTTTAAGGCAACGGGCACGCGCCGGTCCCTGGAAAGGCAACCGCCGCGGGTCCTATGGCCATTAAGTGGGAAGCGGCACCGGAGCACTCAAGCCGCTGCCGCCGAGCCGCGTCCGTGACCGGTTCGGGGCTAGCGCCGTCCGTGCTGAACTATGCTGCCGCTTGAGGCCGGAATCGTTGCACGACGGCGTCCATTCGGCGTCGGATACCGCCGATCCGCCCCACGGCCCGCAGTCGCCGGTCCAGGAAAGCAAGCGTCGGACCATCGTCGTCACTGCCGTCGCCGAGCCAATACAGCAGCGTCGCGCCATAGACCCCGGCCAAGATGACGCGCTTGGTATACCAGCTGAAATCGGCCGAACCGTCGCCGGCCGCATACCAGATCGTATCGACCGTACGCGCAGTGCAGCGCAGCGCCAAGCCGGCATTCCCCGGTAGCGCCAACACCGCCAGAGCACGGCGCACGGCATCCTTGTAGGGCCTGTTCTGCTCCAACCGCAGCGCGACGATCGCCCGGACGCGCTGGGACAGGCGCAGGCTCGCGACATCGGCGGCGATGGCGCCCTGCTCCATCCAGCGGTCGCCGAGATCGCAATAGGCTTCGATCATGTCGGTTGGCCCGCCGGGAAACAGCAGGTCGGCGTCTGGCCCGGCGGCGGCGCGCAACGCCGGCATGGTCCAACCGTCGAATATGACGTTCGGCAGCAACGCGATGATGGCCGCGTCGCGCTCGGCGCTGCGTTCGGGTGGGTTGAGCATCTAAGACGGTCCTTTATTGGCCAGTGCTTGCGTCTTGGCCGGTGCTGGAAGCAGTGCTGGCGGCGGCACTGGCACGGGCCAGCTCCTCGTTGAAACCGAACAGGCGGAAGTCGGTCATGCGCATGGGATACAGGATGCCGTCCAGGTGGTCATATTCGTGCTGCACGACGCCGGCGTGAAAGCCGCTCGCGTCGGCGCCAACCGGGTTGCCGTCGGTGTCGACGCCGCGGTAGCGCACGCGAAGATGCCGCGGCACCGCGGCGCGCATACCGGGGATCGACAGGCATCCCTCCCACCGCAGTACCATCTCATCGCCCAACAGCTCGAGCTCCGGGTTGATCACGACGGTGTTGCCCATCTCCCCGTCGCCATCAGCCGCACTGGTGCGGCCGGGCGGCACGCGGAACACGAACAGCCGGAGCGGCACATGGACCTGCGGCGCCGCGAGGCCGGCGCCCTGCGCATCCTCCATGGTTTCGATCATGTCGGCGACCAGGCGCCGTATCTCGGGAGCGCCGGGATCCGTGACCGGGGCGGCACGGCCGAGCAGGACAGGATGGCCCATGCGGGCGATTTTCATTATGGCCATAGCGTGCCTCGACAGGTTCAACGTGGACTTCGGCGGGTCAGACTTGCAAATAGGACGGCAAAAGCCTTTGGCGAGGCGATAAGACGGTGCTATACGGCCCGCTTCCGTGGTGCCGGATGACCCGGCAACCCTTCGTCATGCCCAAGCCCGGGCGTGTCCCAGGCCAGAGGAGAAAGCGGCCAAGTGCAGGTTCTCGTACGTGACAACAATGTCGATCAGGCGCTCAAGGCGCTCAAGAAAAAAATGCAGCGCGAGGGCGTGTTCCGCGAGATGAAGCTGCGGCGGCACTATGAGAAGCCGTCGGAGCGCCGTGCGCGCGAGGCCGCCGAGGCCGTGCGCCGCGCCCGTAAAATGGAGCGCAAGCGGTTGGAGCGCGAGGGGTTCTAACCTCGCTGCTCGACGCATGATCTGATCCCGATACGGCCAGGGCTCCGGCTCGACGGCCGTTCTTTGCGTTTACCGAACCGGCGTCGCCAGGCGCCGTTTCCGGCCGGCTGGACCGCCCGCGATCGTCGCTGCGAAGGCGCAGCACGCGATCACAACCTTGTCAGTTGGCGGCCGGCACCAGCATTGCAGCTGGTCCCTACGTTGCATCGCAGCATCCAGGCAAAACATTTTTGCTGCACTGCCAAACAAACGCCTTTTTTAAGTGGCTAATGGGTTTGACGAAAACCCAGGAGAGCCCACGAATGCGTATCGCGCAAATCGCGCCGCTGCACGAGGCGGTCCCACCAAAACTCTATGGCGGGACTGAGCGTGTCGTCTCGTTCCTTACCGAGGAACTGGTCGCACAGGGCCATGATGTCACGCTATTCGCCAGCGGCGACTCCGTGACCTCGGCGAAGCTTGAGTCGGTTTGGCCGCGTGCGCTCCGCCTCGATCCGGCGATCCGCGATCCGATCGCCCCGCACATGGTCATGATGGAGGCGGTGCGGCGGCAGGTGGACGAGTTCGATGTGCTGCATTTCCATATGGACTATTGGCCGTTCAGCCTGTTCGGACGCCAGCGCACGCCGTTTGTCACCACAATGCATGGTCGGCTCGACCTTCCCGAGCTGCAACCGGTGTTCGACACCTTTCCGAACGCCCCAATCGTATCGATCAGCGACGCGCAGCGCCGGCCGCTGCCGCAGGCGAATTATGTCTCGACCGTGCTGCACGGCTTGCCTGCGAACCTGCTTACGCCGCAGCCGGGCCCGAAGGACTACCTAGCGTTCCTGGGCCGGATCGCCCCCGAGAAGGGCCCCGACCGTGCGATCCGCATCGCCCGGGCCTGCGGCATTCCGCTGAAGATGGCAGCGAAGGTCGACCGTGCCGACCAGGCCTATTTCGACAGCGTCATCCGTCCCATGCTCGCCGAGGGCGGTGTCGAGCTGATCGGCGAGATCAATGACGCGCAGAAGCCCGAGTTCCTGAGCGGCGCCATGGCTCTGCTCATGCCGATCGATTGGCCGGAGCCCTTCGGCCTCGTCATGATCGAGGCAATGGCGTGCGGCACTCCGGTCATCGCCTTCAATCGCGGCTCGGTGCCTGAGGTTATCGAAGACGGCGTCAGCGGCTTCATCGTCGAGGACGAAACTGGCGCGATGGCCGCGGTCAACCGCTTGTCACGGCTGTCCCGCGCCACCGTTCGCCAGCGGTTCGACGTGCGATTCACGGCCCGGCGTATGGCCGAGGATTACGTGGACATCTACCGCTCCCTGGCCGGCGAGGAGCGGTCGGTGCTGCGCGCGATCCGCTGAAGGCTTGGGGCTGTTCGCAAACCGAACAGCCCCAATCGCCCGCTACATACGATCGCTCGTGTCGTCGGGGCCAAACAGCTCGCCAGCCGCATGCATGGTCGAAACGTTCGCCATCTGTAGATACGGCAGGTTGGCAAGGCGTTGCAGGACCTGTTCGCCTGGTTGGCTGAACACCGGACCGCCAAGCTGGGCGATTGCAGCGGCCTGATCACCAGCCGCCAGCGCATTGCCCGCGAAAATAAGGTGATCTACGACCGCCTGGGACGGCGTGCCCGGCACGACGCCAAGCGCCGCCCGAACTTCGCGCCGGCCCTCCAGCAACTGCTCCTTGGTCAACGGATCGATGTTGGACCAGCGCGGGCTCGTATAGAACTCCCCGGCCACGAACTCCATCGATGCACACGCGCGGGCCGCCTCGATCGGCCTGCCGCGAGTGCGGCCACTGGCGGCGAAAGCCCACTGCGCCAGGTTCATGGCCGTGACGTCCGAATCGAAGCCGCTGCCTAGCGCACCGGCCGGAAGCCGGGCGGTGTCCGGCACAAAGGGCTGCAATCCCCCGGCGCACGCCGCCGGCAACAGGCATGCAGCCATCAGCATTAGTCGACGCAACATCAATCTTCCCCATCTGTTCCCGTTACAGATGGGCGGTCAGGCCAAAGAGCTAAGACCTACCGCAAGCAGATGCAGCAGGCATGCCGACAGCGCTACCCAGCGTCGGCCAGCTCCTGGGTCGCTGGCTCGTCGAGGCCTAGCATCAAACGCAGGTTCTGCACCGCAGCCCCGGACGCGCCCTTCCCCAGGTTATCCAGCCGCGCAACCAGGATCGCGTGGCCGTGCGCGTCGTTGCCGAACACCCGCAGCTCCATCCGGTCGGTATCGTTCAGCGCAGTCGGCTCAAGCGCACCGCCGTGTTCGGGCGGCAGCACCCGTATCAGCGGCTGGCCCCGATAACGCTCGGCGATGGCCGCGTGCAGCTCGGCAATGCAAGGGCGGCCCGGCAATGCATCGAGATGCAGCGGCACCGACACCAGCATACCCTGCCGCGCATGCATGACGGACGGCACGAAGATCGGCCGCCGGGCGAGCCGCGCATAAAGCTGCAGCTCCGGGATGTGCTTGTGCTCGAGCCCGAGCGCATACACTTCGAATGCCGGACCGCCCTCGGCCTCATGCGCCTCGATCATGGCGCGGCCGCCGCCGGAGTAGCCGCTCACCGCATTGACCGAAATCGGATGGTCGGCCGGCACCAACCCCGCGTCGACCAAGGGACGCAGCAGCGCGATGGCGCCGGTCGGATAGCATCCAGGATTTGCGACCTTCGCCGCCGCGGCGATGCGGGCCGGCTGTTCGGGTGTGAGCTCCGGAAAGCCATACGCCCAGCCTGGGTCGCAGCGATGCGCCGTGCTGGCGTCCAGCAGCTTCGGCGCCCGCGCACCGAGGCCGGCCACAAGCGCGTTGCTCTCGCGCGCCGCTGCGTCCGGCAGGCACAGCACGACCAGATCCACCGACGCCATCAGGTCACGGCGGGCACCGGGGTCCTTACGATGCGCGGGATCGATGCTGCGGAGCGCAACGCCCGGCATGGCCGCGAGGCGCTCGCGGATGCCGAGGCCCGTCGTGCCGGCCTCGCCGTCGATGAATACGGTCGCGTCTGCCATGCTAGTCCTCCTGCGCCCAATTGACGGTCGCGAGCGGCCAAAATGCAAGAGGGGCGGCCCGATGCGGACCGCCCCCCTGAAAACAAATCGCCGGGTGAGAGCCTACCGCTTGCTGAACTGGAAGCTGCGGCGGGCCTTCGCCTTGCCGTATTTCTTGCGCTCGACCACGCGGCTGTCGCGGGTCAGGAAGCCGGCGAGCTTCAGAACGCCGCGCAGGTCCGGCTCGTAATACGTCAGCGCGCGGCTAATGCCGTGGCGGACCGCGCCGGCCTGGCCCGACAAGCCGCCGCCGTTGCAGGTGCAGAACACGTCGAACTGGTTGTAGCGGTCGGTGACCAGGAACGGCTGGGTGATCAGCATACGCAGCACCGGCCGCGCGAAATACTGGGTGACGCGCTTGCCGTTGACGCTGATGTCGCCCTTGCCCGGCTTGATCCACACCCGCGCGATCGCGTTCTTGCGGCGGCCCGTCGCATAGCTGCGGCCTAGCGCGTCACGTTTCGCCTCACGCCTCGGCGCGTCGCTGGTGACGATCGCGCTGGCGACCGCGAGGTCCTTGAGGTCCGCGAGCGTGCGGGTCGGGGCTTCGATTTCGGTTTCGGACATGGTCAGGTCCTCGAGTTCTTGGTGTTCATGGCGGCGACGTCCAGTGCCTGCGGCTGCTGGCCATCATGCGGGTGCGTGCCGCCGGCATAGACGTGCAGATGCCGCATCTGCTCGCGCTGCAGCGGGCCGCGGGTGATCATCCGCTCGACGGCCTTCTCGATGACGCGCTCCGGATGCTTGCTCTCGAGCCGCTGCCGTATGCTGCGCCCCTTGATGCCGCCGGGGTAGCCGGTGTGCTTGTAGAAAATGCTCTGGTCGGCCTTGTTGCCGGTCACGCGCACCTTCTCGGCGTTGACGACGACGATGTTGTCCCCGCAATCGACATGCGGGGTGAACTGCGGCTTATGCTTGCCGCGCAGGCGCAGGGCGATGATCGAAGCCAGCCGTCCGAGCACGAGCCCGTCGGCGTCGATCAGGGT
>CAXTJW010000163.1:0-7794 GCA_964244305.1 uncultured Acetobacteraceae bacterium | reverse complement strand
CGCCGTCGCCGGCCAGGATCATGTCGCACATCATCGCGAGCTCGCAGCCGCCGCCAAGCGCGAAGCCATTCACCGCCGCGATGACCGGCTTGCGGACGCGCAGCACCGTCTCCCACCGGGCACCGATGAAGTCGTGCAGGAACACGTCGGGATAGCTTCGGTCCCGCATCTCCTTGATGTCGGCACCGGCGGCGAACGCCTTGTCGGAACCGGTCAGCACGATGGCCGCGACCGCCGGGTCCGCATCGAACGCCAACAACTGGCTGCCGAGCTCCTCCATCAGCGCGTCGCACAACGCATTCAGCGCCTGCGGCCGGTTCAAGCGTATCAGGCCGACCCGGCCATGCGTCTCAACGATGATCATCTCGGGCACGGGCGTCTCCTTACGGGGTGGCGCGATTTAGCTCAGGCCTGCAGCCGCGGGCAATAGAACGTGCTGCGGCCGGACTGCACCACGCGGGCGACGCCGGGGCAGGGCGGACCCGGGCATTGGTCGCACCGTTCGCCCTCGCGGCCGTAGACGCGCCAGGCGTGCTGGAAATAGCCGAGCTCGCCGTCGGGCTGCACATAGTCCCGCAGTGAGGAACCGCCGGCGGCGATCGCCTCCAGCAAGGTCGCCTTGATCTCGGACACGAGGCGCGACGCCTGCGCTGTGGTCACCTCGCCCGCGAGGCGGCTGGGGGCGATGCCGGCGCGGAACATCGCCTCGCAGACATAGATGTTGCCGAGGCCGGCCACCACGCGCTGGTCCAGCAATGCCGCCTTGATCGGCGTGCGCCGCCCGGCGAGCGCATCCGCCAGCACTGCGCCGTCGAACGCGTCGTCCAGCGGTTCCGGCCCCAATCCGGCCAGCAGGCGGTGGGCGTCCTCCGCAGCGGTCGGCACCAGGTCGATCGAGCCGAACCGCCGCGGATCGACGAAGCCCACCAGCCAGCCGTCGTCCGTCTCAAGCTCGACATGCTCGTGCAGCACTGCAGCGTTCGACCCATGCTGGCGGATCAGCATACGCCCGGACATGCCGAGATGCAGCAGCACGCTCATGCCACCCGCGTCGCGGGCGGGCGCGAGCCGCATCAGGATATACTTCGCCCGGCGGCGGAACCCCAGCACCTGCGCCCCGGTCAGCACCACGGCCAGATCCGGCGGCAGCGGCCAGCGCAAGTCGGGCCGGCGCACCTCGGCGCGGCGGATCACCCGCCCTTGTAGCCGCCCCTGCAGGCCGCGCATGACGGTTTCGACTTCAGGGAGTTCCGGCATTGATGCCGCACAACCTATATGGTGGCCCCATGAGCAGCAATCCCGAGACCGACTTCGGCTTCCGTAGCGTGCCTGTCGCCGACAAGAAGCCCATGGTGCGCGCGGTGTTCGACAGCGTGGCGCCGCGCTACGATTTGATGAACGACCTGATGTCGCTCGGCGTCCACCGCCTGTGGAAGCGCGAGTTCATCGCCGGGCTGGAGCCGCGGCCGGGCCGCACCCTGCTCGACCTGGCGGGCGGCACCGGGGACATCGCCTTCGGCTGGCGCGCGCGGGGCGGCGGGCCGGCGTGGCTGACCGACATCAACCCATCGATGCTGGCCGAGGCGCGCAAGCGGCCGCAGGATGACGGGGTGTCGTTCCTGGTCGTGGACGCGGAGGCGATCCCGCTGCCGGACCGGTCGGCGGACCGGGTCAGCATCGCCTTCGGCCTGCGCAACTGCACGGACAAGCCGGCCGTGCTGGCCGAGGCGCGCCGCGTGCTGAAGCCCGGCGGGCAGTTCCATTGCCTCGAGTTCTCCCGCGTCCAGGTCGCTGCCTTGGCGCCGGCCTACGACGCCTGGTCGTTCCAGGTGCTGCCGCGTCTTGGACGCGCTGTGGCCGGGGACGCCGAGAGCTACCAGTACTTGGCCGAGAGCATACGCACCTTCCCGGATCAGGAAGCGCTGGCGGCCATGATGCGCGCGGCCGGCCTATCGCGCGTGCGGTATCGCAACCTCACCGGCGGCATCGCCGCGATCCATACGGGCTGGCGGCTTTGACCCGCGTCCCTCCGCAGCGCGTTCTGCTCATCGTCACCGGCGGCATCGCGGCCTACAAGGCGCTTGAGCTGGTGCGGCTGCTGCGGCGCGACGGCATCGCGGTCACGTCCGTATTGACCGAGGGCGGCGCGCAGTTCGTGACGCCGCTCAGCCTGCAGGCCTTGACCGAGGAGAAGGTCTATTCGAGCCTGTGGTCGCTCACCGACGAGAGCGAGATGGGCCACATCCAGCTCTCCCGCGCCGCCGACCTGCTGGTGGTCGCCCCGGCGAGCGCCGATATCCTGGCCAAGATGGCGGCCGGGTTGACGGACGACTTGGCCAGCACCGTGCTGCTGGCGACCGACAAGCCTGTGCTGGTCGCACCCGCCATGAACGTGCGCATGTGGACCCACGCGGCGACGGTCGCCAACATGGCGACGCTGCGCGGGCGCGGCGTGCACGTCATTGGCCCCGAGGAGGGCGCGATGGCCTGCAACGAATACGGTGTCGGCCGCCTGGCCGAGCCCGCCGCGATCCTGGCCGCAATCCGGGGGTTGCTCGATCCGGCCGGCGTCGCAGCGGCGCGTCCGCTGGCGGGGCGGCATGCGCTGGTGACCAGCGGGCCGACGCACGAGCCGATCGATCCCGTGCGTTACCTCGCCAACCGCAGCAGCGGCCGCCAGGGCCACGCCATCGCCGGCGCGCTTGCCAGCCTCGGCGCGCGGGTGACCTTGGTGACCGGACCCGTCGGCATTCCGGACCCGCCCGGTGCCGACGTGCGCCGGGTCGAGACGGCGGAACAGATGCTGGCGGCCTGCATGGCGGCGCTGCCGGCGGACGTCGCGGTCTGTGCCGCCGCGGTCGCCGATTGGCACGTGGAGTCCGTGTCCGCCACCAAGCTCAAGAAGACGCCGGACGGGCGCCCACCGAGCTTTGCGCTGTCGCTCAATGCCGACATCCTGGCGACCCTGGCTGCGGCGGGGCCGGCGCGACCGCGTCTCGTGGTCGGATTCGCCGCCGAGACCCACGACATGCTGGCCCACGCCCAGGCCAAGCGCGCGCGCAAGGGCTGCGACTGGATCGTCGCCAACGACGTGCGGCCCGAGACCGGCATCATGGGCGGCGAGCTCAACGAGGTGCATCTGGTGACCGCCGCCGGCCTCGAGGCCTGGCCGCTGCTGCCCAAATCCGAGGTTGCCGGGCGGTTGGCCAGCCGTATTGCCGAAGCGTTGAGACCAGCAGGAGCTTTGGAATGAGAGCCCCCATCGTGCGGTTCCGGCGGCTGGAGGGCAATGCGGACCTACCGATCCCGGCCTATGCAACTACGGGGGCGGCCGGGTTCGACCTGCGCGCCGCGATCGATGCGCCGGCGGTACTCGCGCCCGGCGAGCGCCTGCTGGTTCCGACCGGCTTCGCCTGCGCAGTGCCGCATGGCTATGAGCTGCAGGTCCGGCCGCGATCGGGTCTGGCCGTCAAGCACGGCATCGGCATCGTGAACAGCCCCGGCACCGTCGACAGCGACTATCGCGGGCCGCTCATGGTCTGTCTGATCAATTTCGGCGCCGAGCAGTTCACCATCAACCGCGGCGACCGCATCGCCCAAGCCGTAGTGGCCCCGGCGCCGCAAGTAGCCCTCATTGAAGTCGACGAACTCGACGCGACGGAGCGCGGCGTAGGCGGTTTCGGCTCTACGGGCGTTTCATAGGTAAAACCACATCATTGCGAGCCGGCTTCGGCGCGGCAATCCACGGGCACATGGACCCCTGCTGGTGTTCGCGGCCCTGGATTGCTTCGTCGAAAACGCTCCTCGCAATGACGAGGTTTATGGCCGCAATGCTCTAGGTATCGAAACTACCCGGCGAGCGATTGCCGATCATCGCCATCAGCTCGCGCCGGGTCGACGGATCGTTGCGGAATGCGCCCAGCATCCGGCTCGTGACCATGCTCACGCCGGGCTTGTGCACGCCGCGGGTGCTCATGCATTGATGCCCGGCCTCGATCACCACGCCGACGCCCAAGGGCTGCAACACTTCGTCGATCGTCGTGGCGATCTGCACCGTCAGCTTTTCCTGTATTTGCAGGCGCTTGGAATAGGCGTCCACCACGCGGGCTAGCTTGCTGATGCCCACCACGCGCCGGTTGGGCAAATAGGCCACGTGACAACGGCCGATGATGGGCACCATGTGATGTTCGCAATAGCTTTCGAGCCGGATGTCGCGCAGCAGCACGATCTCGTCGTAGCCGTCGACCTCCTCGAACGTGCGCTCCAGCAGCGACACCGGGTCGATTGCGTAGCCGCCAAACAGCTCCCGATAGGATTTTACGACCCTCCGCGGGGTGTCGCGCAGGCCCTCGCGCGTCGGATCGTCGCCGGCCCAGCGGAGCAGGGTGCGTACTGCGGCCTCGGCCTCCTCCACGGTGGGACGGTCATCGCTGACCGAGGCTGGTGACGCGGTGGTTGCAGTAATGCTGTTCAAGGTGTGCTCGTTCCTAAAGGCCATCCCGCTGAGCGTGGGACGGTCATTTGTTCCCTAAAAGGTGGTGTTCAATCGCGAGCCGGCAAGCCACGCTAAAGCGCCTGCGCAAAGCCCATGTTGCCAATCAGAAAAACGTCGCCATCAACGACGCGCTGCGATCTACCGCAGGCCGAGCCCTAGTGGATGCTCCTGCCCTGGGCGGGTGCGTCCAGGCTGAAGCTCGGGATATCGGCGTCGAACGCCTCGCCAGTGGCGGGCACCACCATATGATACAGGCCCGACATAAAACCCGACGCGGTATTGAGCGGGGTGCCGGAGGTGTATTCGAATGCCTCGCCCGGCCGCAGCGTCGGCGTCTTGCCGACGACGCCCGGGCCCTCGACCAAGTGCATGCGCCCGCGCGCGTCGGTGATGCGCCAGGTGCGGCGCAGAAGCTGCACGGTCTCCTTGCCGTGGTTCTCGATCCGAACCTGATAGGCCCAGACCCAGGTTTCGGCGTCGGGATCGGACTGCTCGGACAAATAGACGGTCTCCACCCCGACGACGACGCCGCGGGTGGTCGCGCTGTAATGGGACGCCATGCCGCGCTACTCCGCCGCCGCCAGGAGGTCCCCGCCGCGCAGCCGGTCCAGCGCCTGCGCCAGGTCGTCCGTCAGGTCGGCCACGTCCTCCAGCCCGACCGACAGCCGGACCACGCCGTCGGTGATGCCGAGCCGGGCGCGCTCGTCGGCGCCGATGCGCATATGCGTGGTGGTGGCGGGATGGGTGATGAGCGACTTCGAATCGCCCAGGTTGTTCGACACCGCGATCAGCCGGAACGCGTTCATCGCCTGGAACGCGTCCGGCTTGCCGCCAGCCAGCTCGAACGCGACCAACGTGCCGCCCGCGCTCATCTGCGACATGGCCAAAGCGTGCTGCGGGTGGTCGGGCCGCCCGGGGAACCAGACGCGGGAGACGGCCGGGTGCCGGGCCAGCATGTCGGCGACGGTGGCGGCGGAGGCGCAGGCGGCGTGCACCCGCAAGTGCAGCGTCTCCAGCCCCTTCAGCAGCAGCCAGGCGTTGAACGGCGACAGGCTCGGCCCGGTGTTGCGGATGAACGGCTGCAGCGTGTCCTCGACCCATGCCTTGCGGCCCAGCACCGCGCCGCCCAGCACCCGGCCCTGGCCGTCGATGTGCTTGGTGCAGGAATACACGACGACGTCGGCCCCGAGTTCGATCGGTTTTTGCAGCAGCGGCGTCGCGAACACGTTGTCGACCACGACGATGGCGCCGGCCGCGTGCGCGAGGCGGCACACGGCGCGCAGGTCGACGATCTCGAGCATGGGGTTGGACGGGCTCTCGACCAGCACGAGGGCGGCCGGGCGCGAGAGTGCCGTACGCCAAGCGTCGAGGTCGGCGCCATCGACGAACTCGGAGCTGATGCCGTAGCGGGGCAGCAGGGTCGATACGATCCAATGGCACGACCCGAACAGCGCGCGGGAGGCGACGACGCGGTCGCCGGCCTTCAGGTGGCACAGCATGGCGGCGTGCACGGCGGCCATGCCGGTGGCGGTGGCGCGGCAGGCCTCGGCGCCCTCGATGCCGGCGAGCCGGTCCTCCAGCATCGCGACGGTCGGGTTGCCGAAGCGGGTATATTGATAATGGGTGGTGGCGCCGGTGAAGGTGTCCTCGGCCTGCTCGGCGCTGTCGTAGACGAAGCCGGAGGTGAGGAACAACGCCTCCGAGGTCTCGCCATGCGGCGTGCGTGTGGTGCCGCCGTGAACGAGTTGGGTGGCGGGACGGAATGTTGGTGCAGTCATCAGGCGCGGGCCTCCAAACGGGACCGTGGACGCCGCCGGCGCCAGCAGGGGGCTGGGATGCCGAGGGCCTCTTTAGCGCGTTTATTTAACCTCGCCGCAATCCGGCCGGACAAATCACGAGGAGCGCCCTGCGACGCCGAAGCCAAGATTAGGGGCAGGGGCGTTGCATGGTCAACGAGGAATTCGTATAACGGTTCGCCTGCGGGTGTAGTTCAATGGTAGAACGGCAGCTTCCCAAGCTGCATACGAGGGTTCGATTCCCTTCACCCGCTCCAGTCTTCCGATCCCCCGCATGCGTGAGAACCCCGACCTTTGCCGAAAGTCGTTTTGGTGAGCTGGCGTCGTGGCGCGTTTCGACTCTGGTTGGTATCGACAGCGTTTTGGATGGCCGCTGTGAGCGTATCGGGGAGTTTGCAATATGCAGGATCTCGCGACGACCTCGTCTCGGGCCGTCGTTCCGATGGCGCTCTAGTCGCCTGCTTGCTGCACCGGGGAGGCGACGCGCCGGTGAAAGCACCTGCGCCTACCGCGGACGTGACCCATCCATGGCTGAATGATCCCGTCTCAGAAAATACCGACGATCAGGCCCTATGTGACGATGAGTTCTACAATGGCCTGGCGCGTGCGAAGTGGCTTTCGCAATCACTGCCGAGCTTCTTGCTAATAGCGCTGGTGCCGCCCTCGTTGATCGCGGCCTGCCTGCTTGGAGTGTTTTGGATCGTCTCCGGCTATGTGCTCAGACGGCCGTGGTAGCCGGCTGGGAGTTTATCACTAGCGTGTCGGGCGCGGCGGCACGATCGTGTAGTCGTAGAACCCACGCCCCACCTTACGGCCATACCAGCCGGCCTCGACATACTTCACCAGCAACGGGCAGGGGCGGTACTTGCTGTCTGACAGGCCCTCATACAGTACCTGCATGATGCTGAGGCACGTATCGAGCCCGATGAAATCCGCCAGTTCCAGTGGCCCCATCGGGTGGTTCGCGCCAAGCTTCATCGCGGTGTCGATCGCCGTCACGCTGCCGACGCCCTCATACAGGGCATAGACCGCCTCATTGATCATCGGCACCAGGATGCGGTTCACGATAAAGGCCGGGAAATCTTCCGACACCGACGTCGTCTTATGCAGCCGCGCCGCCAGCGCCTGCACGGCCTGAAACGTCGGCTCGTCGGTCGCGATGCCGCGGATCACCTCGACCAGCTTCATGATCGGCACCGGGTTCATGAAATGCATGCCGATGAACTGGGCGGGCCGGTCGGTGCTGGCGCCCAATCGGGTGATGCTGATGCTGCTCGTGTTGCTGGCCAGCATGCACGATGGCTTGATGTGCGGCGTCAGCGTGCGGTAGATCGCGCGCTTGACCTCCTCTTTTTCCGTCGCCGCCTCGATCACGAAATCGGCGTCGGCGAAGCTCGCGTAGTTGCTGCTGGTTTGCACCAACGCCAATCCGGCCGCCTTTTCCTCGGCGGTGATGGCGCCCTTGGCGACCTGGCGGTCCATGTTGCGCGACATCGTCGCCAT
>CAXTJW010000162.1:0-7910 GCA_964244305.1 uncultured Acetobacteraceae bacterium | reverse complement strand
GTGGAGTTCACGACGAACCGCGTCACCGTCTCGGCCGCATAGCGCGGATGGCCCTGCAGCACGTCGTTGGCGAACACGACGGGGCTCGTGACATTGGCGACCGCATGGCCGATCGAGCGCCGCACCGCGCCGGGCACGACATAGCGGTAGCCGCGGGCGACCGGCTGCAGCACGTTGGTGTCGATGACGTCGTTCACGCGATACAGGAACCGGTTGGTTGGCTCCAGCGGGTCGTTGTTCGCCTGATACTCCGTCACGGCATCGGGGTCGGTCGCCGGCGGCCGCGTGGCGCAGCCCCCGGCCAATAGAGCAGTGGCCAGAACCAGCGCGATGGGCTGCAACGGGCGGATGGCCACACGGAAACCAGACATGAACTACTCCGATGAAAGCTTGGGCCACCCGGGACGGTCGTGATCGCCCAAGAACTCCGGACAAGCTACGCCTTTACGGTACGAACCAGTGAGTCGGAAGAACGCCTGCTCGCGCTCTCGGTTTGCTTGTGCATGGCAGCTACGAGGTCGTTGGCGGAGCGTTGGTCGCCGGGCGGGTGAACAATGCCGCCATCAGCAGGTTCAGCCCGCCCATCGCCATCAGCACCGACGCGGGCCGAATGCCCCGCGCCGCGAGACCCGCGATGACACCCGCACCGGCCACCATGGCTGCCGCATTCAGTATATTGTTCGCCGCGATCATGCGCGCCCGCTGCGCCTTCGCGGCCCGGTCCTGCATGATGGCATACAGCGGCACGGAGAACACGCCGCCGCACGCCGCCGCGCCGAGCAGGCACGCCAACGCCGCAGCGCCGCGGGGCAACGCGAGCATTGCGGCCGGGGTGTTCCACTGCGCCGCTTCAGGCTGCCCGGCCAAATAGGCGAAGCCGAAGGTGAACAGCGACAGCAGCAGCGCCGCCGGCGGCACGTGCCGGGCCGAGATCTCGCCCCGCAGCAGCCGACCGGCCAGGATCGACCCCGCGCCGACCCCGACCGCAAAGCCGGCCAGCAGCAGGGTCACGACGGCGTTGCTCGCATTGAAATCCTGTTTCGCCATGACCGGGAACTCGGCCAGGAAGGTCGCGCCCACCGTCCAGAACCAAGACAGGCCCAGAATCGACAGCCATACCGGAGGGTTTGCGCGCGCGGCCCGCAACAGCTTCAAGGTTTCGCGCGCGACATTCCAGCCGAGCCGCAGCGCGGGGTCGGCGGGCGTCGCCGGTGGCACCATGAACGCCGCCCCGACACCCAGCGCCGCAATTGCGAGCCCGGCCATGGCGACGATCTCCGGACCGGAGGCCAGCCCAATCAGCGCGCCGCCCGCGATGGTACCGGCGAGGATGGCGCCGAACGTTCCCGCCTCGATCAGCGCGTTGCCGCGCACCAGCTCATGCTCCGCCAGATGGTCGGGCAGGATGCCGTATTTGAGCGGGCCGAAAAACGCCGCCTGCACGCCGAGGCCGAATAGCACGGCGAACAGCGCGGGAACCTGCGCCGCGAGGAATCCCCAAGCCGCCAGCGCCATCAGCGCCGCCTCGAACAGCTTGGTGATCCGGATCAGCCGCGATTTGTCGAAGCGGTCGGCCAACTGCCCGGCGAGCGACGAAAATAGCGCATAGGGCAGGATGAACACCCCGCCGGCGAGGGCCACGAGCGCCGGCCCGCCCTCGGCCATGCGGAACACCACCAGCACGACGAGCGCGTTCTTGAACAGGTTGTCGTTCAGCGCGCCCAGCGCCTGCGTCAGGAACAGCGGAAGGAAGCGCCGGGTCCGCAGCAGGGCAACGCTCATTCGGCATCCTTTTCGGCTTTCGCCAATGACTCTTGCGCGAAGAGCATGACGGCGCTGCGGTCCGCGACGCCGCTGCCAACCGTCGTCGGGCAGCACTGGTGCAGCGCGCGGGGAGCCAGCGTTCGCATTTCGTTCATGATTGTAGCCTAATCTCAAAACGCGTTTACGAGTTGAGAAAAGCAACTATTAGGTTTATACAGGGAAATGCTCCATCGTCTGACCAAGCTTACGACAGGCTGGGCCCTGTGCCTGCTGGATCTTGCGGCAATGGCGCTCATTTGGCCCTTCATGCTCTGGTTCTTGACGGTCGGCCCGGCCTCGCCGGTTTCGCACGCTTGGGTCGGGGCGTTGCTCTACCCCATCGCCAATCTCATCTCGCTCTATGGGCTTGGGCTCTACCGCCGGGACGTTGGCGTCGAGCTTCGCAAGTCGCTGTCCCGGATGCCGCTGGTTTCGGCGGTGGGTGCGGCTGCCTCGGGCGGAGCGATGGCGGCATTGGACGGCCTCTCCGGCCAATTCCCTTGGATAATCGGCGCGACCCTTGCGTTCCTGTTGAGCGGCAGCGTCGCGCGGGTCGCCTTCGACGGTTTTCGCCGGCATGGCCTGTTCAGCCGCAGCCTGCTGATCGTTGGCGCCGGACTTCGGGCTTGGGACCTGGTTTGGATGCTGCGGAACGAAGGGCCTAACCTGTCTTACCGAATCACCTTCGTTCACCGCCCATGCTGGGGCGAGCTCGACCCGCGACTCGCCGACGGCTCGGCCGGCCCGGTGCTGGCCATGCCGCCCGATGGCTTTCTGAAGTTGGCGAGGCGCTGCGGCGCGGACCAGATCGTGGTGGCGCCCGACGAGCGGCGGGGCCTTGAACTGGAGGGTCTGCTGGACTGCAAGACGGCGGGATTCCCGGTCGCCCAATACTTGAGCTTCCTGGAGCAGGAGGTGCGCCGCATCGACCTGAAGCGGATGGAGCTTGGCTGGCTGCTGTATTGCGATGGGTTCTACTTCGGCATGGTCGACCGCATGCTGAAACGCGGGCTCGACCTGCTGGTCAGCGCGGGCGTGCTGCTGCTGGCGCTGCCTGTCCTGTTGCTGGCGATGGTCGCGGTGAGATGCGAGGATGGCGGACCCGTCTTCTATCGACAGCTCCGCATCACCCGCGGCGGCAAGACGTTCTTCATCAACAAACTTCGCACGATGCGGACCGACGCCGAGGCCAACGGCCCGGTTTGGGCGGCAACGCGGGACATGCGCGCCACCCGGGTCGGCGCGATGCTGCGCCGCAGCCGCATCGACGAGCTGCCGCAATTGTTCAACGTGCTGCGCGGGGAGATGTCTTTCGTCGGACCGAGGCCGGAGCGTCCGGACTTCGTCGCGATGCTGGCAAAGCAGATACCGCTGTATCACGAACGGCATATGGCGAAGGCCGGGCTGACGGGCTGGGCGCAGATCAACTACCCGTACGGCGCGTCGATCGATGACGCCCGGTCGAAACTGAGCTACGATTTGTACTACGTCAAAAATTTCAATGTTCTATTCGACATTCTTATCATGCTGCAAACAATCCGCGTCGTGCTTTGGCCCAGCGGCGCGAGGTGATCTTGCTTTGCTCCCTGCGCAGCTCAGCGTGCCCAGGCCAGTACCAACTCGCGAACCGACATGCCCGGCATCGCGCCTAGCCGCGCCGCCATCTCGTTGCAGGCCGAGACGATCCCGGTCTCGAACACCGAGCGCGCCTCGCCGATGCGGCAGGTCATGCCATCCGCCGCCAGTCCGGCGATCTCACGGTCATCGAGGGCTGGCAGGCGGCCAATCCCGGCCTGATCGATCCCAATGCAAGCGTCGTGGAACACCGCCGCGAAGCCGTCCGTCAGCAACGCCGTAGCCGGATCGCCACCAATGAGGCCGCCATGCGAACCGGTGACGACAATCGTGCCGCGGTCTGTCTCCGCGCTGACCAGCGACGCGCTGTCGACCAGCACGGCCGTCCTCGCAGCGCCCGGCAACTCCATCGTGCTGCGCGCCTCTGCTGCCCGCGGCGGTTGATAATGCCGATCCGCAGCGGCTTCGAGCAGCGGCAAGGCGTCGGCGCAGGCCATGCCAGGCCGGATGCCGAGCGCGCGGGCGGCGGCGTTCACCCGCGTCAGCCGTCCGCGCGCCAGCATATCCTGTGCGTCGCCGATCCGCGCCGTCTCGTGGCCGACCGCCGCCGCGGGTACGCCCAAGCTGTCGAACAGCGGCAACGATGCGATCCCCGCTTCATCCAGGCCCAAGCCGGCGTCGTGGAACACCGCCGCGCGCACCCCGGCCGCAAGCGCCACCGTCCCGACATACCGGCCGCCATGCGAGCCCGTCAGCAGCACCGCGCCGCGTGCGGCGGGCGGCAAGATGGTGACAGTGTCGGCGACGATCACGGCCATGCGGCCCTCCTGCTGGACGATGCCAACAGAGCGTGCCACGGTTTGTGCGATGAGCGAAGGGCCCGACGCCAGCCGCTCCGGGGAGGATCGAGCTTGTTGAGCGATATCTGGCTGACTTGATGGAACCGTGCGACCTCAATGCCGTCGAGGCCCGACGGCTGATCGGCTGCAAACGGCTATCCGCCGCCGAGCTTGTCGAAAGCTGCATTGCCCGCATCCTCGCCGTCGACCCGGCCGTGAACGCGATGGTCGCCCGCGATTTCGACCGCGCCCGCGCCGCCGCGACGGCCTGCGATTCGACGACGATGCAGGGCGGCGTGCTCGGGCCGCTGCATGGCCTGCCGCTCGGCGTAAAGGACCTGGACGACGTGGCCGGCCTGCGCACCACCTATGGCAGCGTGCTGTTTCGCGATCATGTTCCGGCACAGGACCAACTGGTCGTGCAGGCGGCCAGGCAGGCCGGCGCGATCGTGCTGGGCAAGACCAATACGCCCGAGTGGGGCGCCGGCGCGAACACGCGTAACGCCGTGTATGGCGCGACGGGCAACCCGTTCGACCCGATGCGTTCGGCGGCCGGGTCGTCGGGCGGCTCTGCGGTGGCGCTGGCGACGGGAATGACGCCGCTCGCCACCGGGTCCGACATGGGCGGCTCGCTGCGCAATCCGGCGGCGTTCTGCGGCATTGTCGGCTTCCGGCCCACGCCGGGCCTGGTGCCGAACGAGAAGCGGCTGCTCGGCTGGAGCCCGCTTACGGTGCTGGGGCCGATGGCACGCACGGTGCCGGACCTATGTTTGCTGCTGTCCTGCATGGTGTCGGACGATGCGCGCGATCCGCTGGCGACGACGATCGCTGGACGCACGGTGCGCCAAGCTGCGGATTTTGCCGTGCCGGGAACGGTCGATCTGGCGCGGCTGCGGGTTGCGCTGACGCCCGACTTTGGCTTCGCGCCCACCGAACGGCAGATTGCCGAGGTCTTCGCCGAAAAGACCGGCCTGTTTCGCCACGTTTTCGCCGAGAGCGAGGACACTGCGCCCGACTGCACCGGCACCGACGAGGTTTTCGAGGTGTTGCGCGCCACCGCAACGCTCACGAGCCATAACGACCGCGTGCGGGACACGCCAGATGCGGTCGGTCCCAACGTGCATGCGGACGTGGCCGCCGGCTTGCGGCTCAGCGCGCTCGACGTGGCGCAGGCGTTGCAGCAGCAAACCGTGCTCTACCGGCGATGGCAGCGTTTCTTCGACCGGTTCGACGTCATTCTGTCGCCCGCAGTCACCATCAGCCCGCGGCCGTGGTCGGAGCTGTTTCCCTCCAGCATCGACGGCAAGCCGACTCGCACCTATTTCAACTGGCTGGCGCTGGCCTACGCCGTCACTGTCGTGGGCCATCCCGCGGTGTCGCTGCCGGTCGGGTTGGACCGCAACGGCATGCCGTTCGGGCTGCAGATCGTCGGACGCCGCGGCGGCGACGCCCAAGTTCTGGCGGTCGCCGCTGCGCTGGAGCGCCTGCTGGCCAACGATCCGCGCACTGCCCGCCCGGTCCCGGACATCGCTGTGCTGGCTGCTGCGCCACCACTCCGCGATGCCCCGGGGTTCCTCGGCTTCGGCTGACGGCCGCCCTGCCGCGCTACGTCGCGAGGTTCAACGCCGCCGGAAAGTAGCGGAACCCGTCGCCGGCCTTTGCGACATGGCCGAGGCCGGGCCAGGCGAAGTGATAGGCCAGCATCGTCGTCCGGTTCGCCGCCAGCATCGACAGCATGCGCACCCGGGTCTCCGCGGATTGCGCCGGGTCGGTGTCGAAGGCGAACTGCGTGCGCGGATGCTCGAGCAGCAGCACCGGATGATGTGCCAGGTCGCCGATATAGCAGAGCTGGTCGTTGCCGGACTGGATCATGAACATCGTATGTCCGTTCGTATGGCCCGGCGCCGCAATCGCGGTGATGCCCGGCAGGAACTCCTCGCCATCCTTGATATAATGCATGCGGTCGCGGTTCGGCAGCAGGTTCTTCTGCGCTTGGCCCAGGAAGTCCTTACGCGCCGGGTAGTTCGCCGGCACCATGGCGTCGCTGGTCCAGTAGTCGAAGTCGGACTGCGTGATATAGAGCTGGGCGTTGGGGAAATTGCGGCTGCCGTCGTCCGCCATGATGGCGCCGCAGTGGTCGATGTGCGCGTGGCTCATCACCAATGCGTCGACGCTGGCGGGATCGATGCCGGCTTGGCGCAAGGTGGTCATCAGCTTGCCGGTCGTCGGGCCGAACACCTTCGACGTGCCCATGCCGAGGTCGAACAGCACCACCCGTTCGCCGAAGTTCAGCACCAGGATATTCTGTTCCAGCACGGCGTTGTTGGTCGGCAGGAAGTTGTCCGTCAGCTCCCGCCCGATCTCGGCCTTGTCGATCTTCAGGAACGACGCATTCGGATCGCCGAGCGGCAGCGGCCCATCGGACACGATGGTCGCCTCGGCGGTGCCGAGCTTGAACCGGTAGAAATACGGCGCCTGCGCCAATGCTCCCAACGGGGCCTTCGCGAAGGCTGCGCCGGGCAAAGCCAGCGCGGCGGCGCCAAGGCCGGCAGTGGAAAGCAACCGGCGGCGGGTCGGCACGAGGTTCATTGTCATTGTCTTCTCCCATATTTTTTGTCGCGGCCCTGCAATCGATGGTCGCAGGAACCTGGATGATGCCCGAACCCAATCGAAAGCCGCAACCGCACATAGCCGAACTCCGGAGTAATTCTGCGCCCCGCTCGCGGCGGCTACACGCGCTCGCCGGGACCTGCCATGCTCCATCCCGACGTCGATCGACAGAATTGGGGAGAGATCATCGTGAATCAGACTGGCCTGGGCCCAGAGGCCGAGTATCGCGCCCACCTGCAGCAGGGGCGTTTCATGATCCAGCGCAGCCGCTCGACCGGCGCACACACGTTCTACCCGCGCATCGCCATCCCCGGCACCGGCGAACGGGACCTGGAATGGGTCGCGGCCAGCGGCCTCGCCACGGTCTACGCGATCACCGTCAACCGCGCGCGGGAGGGCGCTTATAACCTCGCGCTGGTCGACCTCGACGAGGGGCCGCGCATGATGACCCGCATCGACGGGGTCGAAACCGTGCCGATCGGCGCCCGCGTGCGTGCGCGCATCATCGAGGAGGACGGCGCGCCGTTGGTGGTGTTCATCCGGGAGCAAGCGGCATGACACACCCGTTGCGCGGCCGGACCGCGATCGTCGGCATCGGTTCGGCCGGTTGCGGCGCGACGCCGGGCCGCACGGCGATGGAGCTGATGGCAGAATCGGCGTTGGCCGCGATCGCCGACGCCGGGCTCGAGCCGCACGAGATCGACGGCGTTTTCGCCGCGACCAGCACGCACGCCTTCCCGACGCTGTCCGTCTCCGAATACCTCGGGCTGCGGCCGCGCTATTTCGACGGCACCAACGTCGGCGGGTCGAGCTTCGAGGCGCATCTGCTCAGCGCGGCGCTGGCGCTCGATGCCGGCATGTGCGACGCGGCGCTGATCTGTTACGGCAGCAACCAGCGCAGCGCGGGCGGGCGCCTGGTGTCCATGAGCGAGCCGCAGCCGCATGAGGCGCCCTACAAGCCGCGCCACCCGATCACGGCCTATGCGCTGGCGGCAAGCCGGCACATGCACCAGTTCGGCACTACCCGCGCCATGCTGGCGGAGGTCGCGGTCGCCGCGCGCGGCTGGGCCAACCTCAACCCGG
>CAXTJW010000161.1:0-7945 GCA_964244305.1 uncultured Acetobacteraceae bacterium | reverse complement strand
ACAGGCAAACCATCAGCGCCGTCCGCCGCCACCACTGGATCAGGAGCATGCGCCTTGAATGGCGTGGCTCTTCGAAGAGAGCAGACGTCTTGCTCGCCTGCGACATCGGGTGGGTTTCTGGCTGCATCCGTCGCACTCCTCAGTCTCAGGCGAACAGCCATGATGTTCGGCCCGCGAGCGAATGTTCATCGCAAACGGCTGCAAAAGTCCAGCACCTATCAAGCGGTCTTGTTTACTTAGTAAGTCATTGTTCAATCACATTTAATTCAACTCAGATCAATGTTGAAGTTTTCCGCGAACGGCATCTAGCGCGTGTGTTGAGCGGCATAATGTCTGGTGTGTTGTCACTTGATGCCGAGCAACTGGTCACTCGCGAAAACGATCGACAGCACTGGATGGTGTATCAATGCAATCACTTCATATCTAGACGTCATGCCTGATGACAATGGCTTCGCCGATGCGCAAGGCCTGACTGAGGCGCGAGCTGAGGGCAGACAAATGGGAAACTCTGGCGATTGCTGGGCCGGCATGTGTCCCTACAGGCACGACCAGTTTCAGCTTCGTAGTGCCTGGATGGATGGTTTCAGCGAGGGTCGAATGGCCTTGAGGCCGTTTCCCGCTGGGCCACCGAGTAAACAAGATAAAGAACCTGGTTTGTAGAGCTGCGGTTTATGAGACCATCAGGATGTTTGGGTCCCGGCTCAGTTACCTCAAGGAACCTCTGCCAGCGACACGTGCCCCAGCGATCGCGGCCAAGGGTTCTGGGCTCAAACCCTGGGAATTTTTGGTACTGTTTTAATTCAACATTTTAGTCGATTTTCAGCCCATGCCATGGTCTCTCAATCTTTCCAGAAATCGTTGAAGCGAGCGGCGCCAAGCTGTGTGTAGAGGACTGTGTGCTGGATGTTCCTATGGCCGAGGTAGAGTTGAACGGCCCGGGTGTCCTGGCCGTCGTTGGCGAGCTTGAAGCCGGTGGAATGTCGGAGCATGTGCGGGTGGATCGGCAGGCCGAGCTTGGCGGCATCGCCGGCGCGGGCAACCAGTTTGCGGAAGGTTGCCGCGGCCATCGGCGTACCGCGCTCGGAGACGAAGACATAGGCGTTTTCTGGATATTCACGCAGCGCCTTGTTCAAGGCCCGGAGTTCCGGCCCGCGCAAAGGATGGGTACTTTGCAGCCCGTTCTTGCGGCGGCGCACATGCAACAACCCTTGCCGCAGATCGATCTGCTCGCGCCGTAATCCAACCAGCTCCGAGACGCGGAGCCCGTGCCGGTAGGCCAGCAGGATCATCGTGGCGTCGCGTTGACCATGGCGGCCGAGGCGTTGGGCGGCGGCGATCAGCCGGTCGATTTCAGCGGGGGTGAGATGCTCCCGGCTACGCCGCAAGGCATTGGGTTGCTTCGGAGGGGGAGCCATCGTCAAGCGACTTTCCCGAAAACGATGGTTGGGGCGATGTGTGTCAATGGCCTTTGTCCCAGGCGCAGCTTGATGTGGGATCGGCTTACTTTCCCTAAAAGAGGCATTATAGGGAAAGTTCTCCGAGACTGGGCACGATACGGCGATAGCGATGAAGAACAAGCTATTGACCGTCCTGCCGGCTGCCGAGCAGTTCGCCCTGTACGGCCTGCCCGACTTCGACGACGGACAGCGATTGGCCTCTCTGTCGTTGTCCGAGCAGGAGTTGGCACTGGCCTGCAGCCGCCCCGGCCTCCACGCCCAAGCCTACTGCGCCCTGCAGATCGGCTACTTCAAGGCCAAACATGCCTTCTTCCGCTTCACCTGGGACGACGCGGCGGACGACGTCGCTTTTGTCCTGACCCGGTATTTCAATAGCCCAGCGTTCGAGCCGCACGCCATCACCAAACACGAATACTACGCGCAGCGCTCCCTGATTGCGGAGCTGTTCAGCTATCGCTTGTGGTCGGTGGACTGCCTCCCGTCACTCGCCCAACAGGCGGCCTACATTGTTCGGCGCGATGTCACGCCAGGGTTCATCGTCGCCGAGCTCATCGCACACCTCAACGAGCACAAGATCGTCCGCCCCGGCTACACGACCTTGCAGACGCTGATCAGCGAGGCGTTGTCCGCCGAGCGCAGGCGTTTGGGCGGGCTGCTCGCCGGCATGCTGGACGATGCGGCGCGAAAGGCGCTCGCCCGGTTGCTGGCGCGCGACGACACCTTGTCGGAGCTGGCGGCTCTGAAGCAGGACGCCAAGAACTTCAAGCTGCGTCAGATGACCAACGAACGGGAAAAGCGCGCCAAGCTGGAACCGCTGTACCGGATCGCCAAGACGCTGCTGCCGCATCTCGCGATCTCGCAGCGGAACCTGCACCACTACGCGAGCCTGGCAAACTTCTACACCGTCTACGACCTACGCCGACTCAGGGCCGAACAGACCCATCTCTACCTGCTCTGCTATGCCTGGCAGCGCTACCGTCAGCTCACCGACAACCTCGTCGACGCTTTGAGCTATCACATGAAGCAGCTCGAAGATGAGACCAAGGCGCGGACAAACACGCGCTTCACCGCCGACCTGGCGCGACGCCAGCAGGAAACCGCGCAGGTCGGGCGCTTGCTGTTGCTCTATGTCGATGGCGCGGTCGGCGACGCCACGCCCTTTGGCGACGTGCGCCAGCGCGCGTTCAAGATCATGCCGCGCGAGGCGTTGCAGATCGTCGGCCAGCGCCTGAGCGGCAAGTCGGCGAGCAAGTTGGCCCTGCGCTGGTATGTGATCGACGAGTTTGCCGAGCGCATCCGGCGCCACCTCCGTCCGCTCTACGGCGCGATCGAGTTCTCCAGCGCTGCGCCGGACAACCCGTGGCTCGCAGCGCTCGCCTGGATGAGGAGCGTATTTGCCAAACAGCAGCGCCTGTCACACCGCCCGCTTGCCGAATGCCCGAATGCAACCCTCCCCAAGCCCCTGCGCCCCTATCTGCTGACGTGGGATGCAGACGGAAAGCCGACCGGCATCCACGCCGACCGCTACGAGTTCTGGATATACCGGCAACTCAGGAAACGCCTGAAATCGGGCGAAATCCACTTGGACGACAGCCTGCAGCACCGCCGCTTCGCCGATGAGCTCGTCTCGCTTGAGGCCAAGGCCGACGTGCTCGGCCAGCTGGACATCCCCTGGCTGCGCCAGCCAATCGATCGGCAGCTCGAGGCCCTGTCAGCGGAGTTGCACGAGCAGTGGCTGGCCTTCAATCGTGAGCTGCGCCAGGGGAAGCTGAAGCACCTCGACTACGACAGCGAGACCGGGACGCTCACGTGGCGCCGTCCCAAGGCCGACAACGATGCGGCACGGCAGGACAGCTTCTACGAGCAACTGTCGTTCTGCGATGTCGCCAACGTGGTCCGCTTCGTGAACGAGCAATGCCAGTTCCTGTCGGCCCTGACGCCGCTGCAGCCGCGCTATGCCAAGCGGGTCGCTGACGTGGACAGCGTGATGGCGGTGGTCATCGCCCAGGCGATGAACCACGGCAACCTCGTCATCGCGAAAACGAGCGACATGGCCTACCATGTGCTGGAAACGACCTATCAGCAGTATCTGCGCCAGGCGTCGCTGCAAGCGGCCAATGACCAGATCAGCAACGGCATCGCCGCACTTCCCATTTTCCCGCACTACTCATTCGAGATGAACACGCTCTATGGCAGCGTCGACGGCCAGAAGTTCGGCATGGAACGGCCAACCGTGAAAGCGCGGCACTCGCGCAAGTACTTCGGGCGCGGCACAGGGGTCGTCGCCTACACGCTGCTCTGCAACCATGTGCCCCTGCAAGGCTGGATCATCGGCGCGCATGAATTCGAAGCGCATCATGTGTTCGACATCTGGTATCGCAACACATCGGACATCGTCCCGACCGCCGTGACCGGCGACATGCACAGCGTCAACAAGGCCAACTTCGCCATCCTGCATTGGTTCGGGCTGCGCTTCGAACCGCGTTTCACCGATCTGCAGGAGCAACTGAAGGCATTGTACTGCGCCGACGACGTGTCGCTCTACGAGAAATGCCTCATCCGCCCTGCCGGCCAGATCGACCTGCAAGCCGTCGTGGATGAGAAGGCCAATATCGATCAGATCGTCGCCACGCTGGGCCTCAAGGAGATGACGCAGGGCACGCTGATCAGGAAGCTGTGCACCTATACCCAGCCGAACCCGACGCGGCGGGCGATCTTCGAGTTCGATAAGCTGGTCCGCAGCATCTACACCCTCCGCTACCTGCGCCATCCACAGTTGCAGCGCGACGTCCAGCGCTCGCAGAACCGGATCGAGTCCTACCACCAACTCCGCTCGGCCATCGCCCAGGTCGGCGGCAAGAAAGAACTCACGGGCCGGACCGATATCGAGGTCGAGATCAGCAATCAATGCGCAAGGCTGATCGCGAACGCGATCATCTACTACAACTCCGCCATCCTGTCGCGGCTGCTCGCCAAGTACGAGGCGAGCCAGGATGCAAAAGCCCTGGCCCTGATCAAGAAGGTCTCGCCGGCAGCGTGGCGTCATGTCCACCTGAATGGCCACTACACCTTCCGCGGCAGCGGGCAGGTCATTGACCTGGATGCGATCGTGGCGGGGCTGGATTTAGCTTGACGGAATTTTCTGGGGTTCGGGCTTGCAACCCCGCCATGCGTTCGTGTTCCTGTCCCCACGTGCCTGCCTGCGCCGCATCCCCGATGCTTTCAGGCACATTCAGCGGAGGGAAGGATGGCGGAGATCATGGCAGGCATTGCCGCCCCTTGCCGCTGGTCACACCGCAAGGGAGCGTCGCTGCGCTCCCGCCTGCTGCGCAGGCGCCCTTGCCCGGCGCCCGCTCGCAGCCGCCGGACCGGGACCGGGGCAGAGAGGACAACGGCTGCAACAAGTGCATGCCCGGCTCCGCCCCAAGATCCAGTGGAGGGGATGCAGAGCAACCCATGCCGGTCTCTGGTCGCCACTGGATGAAAGATGGCGTCAGGTCACTAGGCTGTCAGAGGAAGCCTGTGCCGGCGTGGTCGTCGAACAGTTCGGCCGACCGGACGTAGCCGGACAGCACCTGCACCGACTTGTGCCGGCTGACCTCCTGCATCTTCCAGATGCTGGCCCCGGCCCGGGCGGCGGCGGTCAGGAAGCCGCTGCGCAGGCTGTGGCCGCTGAACCCCGCAGCCGCCAGGCCGGCGGCCGCCGCCCGGCGCTTCACCACGAGCGCCACGCCGGCGTCGTCCATCGGCTGGTCCGACAGGCGGTCGGCCCTGCTGACGAAGCGCCGGAACACGAACCCGTTCGCGATGCCGGCGGCTTGCAGCCAGGCATCCACCAGCGCCACCGGCCGGATGCGTGTCCCGTTCGGGACGGCGACGACCTGCCCGGCGCCGTCCTGGTCGGTCTTGGAGCGCACGATCCGGACGCGCAGCCCTTCCGCCACGCGCTGCAGGTCCTCGACGCGCAGGGCGACCAGCTCGGACCGGCGCAGGGCGGCGGCCATCCCGAGGGCGATCAGGGCGCGGTCGCGGTGGTCGCGCAGCCGGTCGCCATGGGCGTAGTGCAGGAGGGTCCAGATGATGTCGGCGTCGGCGGCCGACTTCTTCCCCGGGGCGGTGCCGCGCGACCGGCGGATGCCCGCCAGCACCTCGACGATGGCTGCGGCGGCCTCGGTTTTCTGCGGCGGCTGCAGGCCGGCGCGGCGGTGGGCGTAGCCGATGGCGGCCAGCCGCCGGCTCACCGTTGGCGGCGCGCAGCCGCGGGCGGCCTCGGCCGACAGGAACACGGCGACGATGCGGGGATCGGCTGGCAGGGGGGCGAGCTGGCGCTCGCGGCACCAGAGGGTGAACGCCTTCCAGTCGCGCGCGTAGGCGAGAAGGGTGGAGGCGGCCCTTGATGCCTCGGCGTAGCTCCGGGCCTGCTCGACCTCGCCGTGCGGGAGCATGGGGACGCGGCGTGCGGTGTCGTCTGCAGACGTCGGGACGACCAGGTCGTTTCCTTCCCGAGCCGCGCGGTCGGGGTCACTCACCTTGGATCAGCCTGGTTCCGACGGCCATGTGCCCCCTTCCCTTCTTCTCTGCCTCTCTTTGATCCTAGCGGTAATATAGCTTCCCGCCAGGATCGAAAGCAGCGCCGTCGCAGCAGGCGCTCGCAAAGTTGCGAAACTATGGCCGGTATGGGAAGGTTTATAATGGGATTGTGAAAGCGTTAATAAGATGATCTAACGGGTTTTCTTACTGCGATATGAAATATCTTTAGGAAAGGCGGGGCGATGTCCAACAAGCCGCTCCCGGCGGTCGGTCGCCAGGCCGCCCAGGCTGACGGAAGCCCGTCAGCGTGCGGACGGACGCCATGATGGACGGTAAGCGGCGGGCGACACCGGAGGCCGGCCGACGCAAGGCCGGGCGCCGTCCGAAGCTGTCCGCGGCGCAGCAGGCAGCGGTCGTGGAGGCGGTGCTGTCAGGCCGGTGCACGGCTGCACAGGCGGCCCGGGACTACAAGGTAAGCGAGCCGACCGTCAGCCGCATCCTGGCATCCCATCGCGCCGGCGCCGGGCGGCCCGGAGCCGGGGAGCCGCCGGGCGCGGGCCAGCGAGGTGCCGAGCGCATCGCCGGCGCCCTGCCCGTGGCGGCGCTGGACGAGCGCCTGGCCATCGTGGGCACGTCCGGGTCGGGCAAGACCTACGCCGCCAAGGGCCTGGTCGAGCGGCTGCTGGACGAGGGCGCCCGGGTCTGCATCGTCGATCCGCTCGGGGTGTGGTGGGGCCTGCGCGCCGGGCCGGACGGCAGCCGCCCCGGGCCGCACGCCGTGGTCGTGTTCGGCGGCGCCCATGCCGACGTCCCGCTCACGCCGGACACGGGCGCCGCCCTGGGCCGCCTGGTCGGCACGCACGCGCTGGCCTGCGTCGTGGACGTGTCCGATCTCGGCGGCACCGCGGCGCGGCGGGCCTTCATGACCGCGTTCACCGAGGCGCTCTACGACAGCAACGCCGAGCCGCTGCATCTCGTGCTGGACGAGGCGGACCTGTGGGCGCCGCAGCGGGTGCCGTTCGACGGCCATGCCCTGCTGGGGCGCGTCGAGGAGATCGTGCGCCGCGGCCGGGTGCGCGGCTTCGTGCCGTGGCTGATCACCCAGCGCCCGGCCGTGCTGCACAAGGACGTGCTGAGCCAGGCCGACATCCTGGTGGCCATGAAGCTCACGTCGAGCCAGGACCGCGTGGCCGTGGGACGCTGGATCGAGGACCAGGCGGACCGCGCCGAGGGCCGGCGCATCCTGGCCGCCCTGCCCCGCCTCGGCCGCGGCGAGGGCTGGGTGTGGGCGCCGTCGGAGGGCGTGCTGGAACGGGTGGTGTTCCCGCGCATCCGCAGCTTCGACAGCTCGGACGCGCCGCGCCGCGTCGAGCGGACCCGGACGTCCGGCCCGAGGCCGCCGGCGGACCTGTCGGCCCTCGCAGGGGCGCTTGCGGAGGCGGAGGGCGCCAGGCCTGACGATGGCGGAGACCGACAGGTCTGGGATCTGGAGCGGCGGCTCCGGCAGCGCGAGCAGGACCTCACGGCGGCGCTGGCCCGGATCGCCCGGCTGGAGGCGGCCCTGCAGGCGCCGGCACGGCAGATCGAGGAGCAGTAGGGCGTCGCAACACGAGCTGCCAGGTAGGAGCCGAGGACACGCGCGGCGCCTGTCGAAGGCGAGGAGGACCAAGCTTGGCGATTGTTGTCGGATGCGAGGACGGACAAACATGCTCCTAGCCTACGCCCGCCCGGTCGCAACCCAGCGCGCCGTGTTGGGATGGTTGTGCCCCCTCGCTTGCCGGGCCGCCCCGTCCCAGTCATAGGCCAGCGCCCGCAGCTCGGCCGACCACGCGTCCGTGTGCCCGCGCGTGACCACGGCGTAGCGCGCGTGCGGCGTGCCGCTTTCCATCGCGTGCGGGACCGGGTTGGCCCAGTGACCGCGAAGCTGTGCGATTTGGTCATCTGGCATCAATTATTGA
>CAXTJW010000160.1:0-7951 GCA_964244305.1 uncultured Acetobacteraceae bacterium | reverse complement strand
ACGCTGACGTTCTCGTAGGCGACGCCGAGCTTGCGGCTGAGTTTCGTGTTCAGTCCGGTCGCCATGACCACCAGCTTGGCGGTGATTGCCTGGCCGTCGTCGAGATGCACTATCGAGGTCGAACCGCTTTCGACGTTGCTCACGCGGCCAACGATGAACTGTACATCTTTCGGGATCTTGCGGCGCAACGCCTGGACCATGTCCTGGTAGGGCATCCCGTAATGCGGAGCCATAACCGAGGACAGTTGCTTGCCGAGACTAAAGTTACGAGCCCGCGGCACAATTTTAGCAACGTCTCTTAATTCACTTACTAATCCGATATTCTGAAAGAACTTGATTTGATCGCCGACAAGCTGTTCGGCGCGAAACTCGGGGGGATAAACCGCATAACGGTCCACGACTGTGACCTGGAATCCGCGTTGATGAAGCATTATCGCTGCCAGCGATCCGCTTAGGCCTGCGCCAATTACTACAATGTCTTGCATGACACCCCGTTAAGAAAACAACTAACCCACTCCGCAGGCGAACATCGCCAGGCGCGTGACTGACCTGTGGCTACGCATAAAAATGCATAACTATTTTTTAGATTGTTGACCCAAGTAATACAGTAGTTAAGGAACGCTATCGAAAAGCAAAGTCACCCGAACTTTGTTCTATGTAACTTTACCGCGAACAGGCGAGCCGCCAAGGGGGCGTTCTGTGCGTATGCGAAAATAAATGCGCGCGGTGCCGCAGTACCACGGTTTGCGCGCTAAGCATGGGTATCTACGCGCAGCATGTCGCGGTCGTGGACGGCTCCGTTGTAAACCTAGGAGCCACCCGATACGCTCGGCGCCTTCAAGCCGGGAAGACGATGCAATGAGGTTCTTGCTTACAGCCGGCTTGCTCGCCGCCGTCGCTGAGTCGACCGCCAACCCGGCTCCGGCACAAACGCTGCCCGAGCTTGCGTTGTTCGACTTCTCGATAACCAACACGTCGCCTGCCGCGACCACGCCGGAGGAAATGGCACGCCTGCAACGGCTCGATCAGCAACTGCGTGAGGGGTTGCGCAGCCATTTTACCCTGATTGACGTCGCACCGATGCGCGACAAGCTGGCGCGGGTCGACAGCATCCGCGGCTGCAACGGCTGCGAACTGGATATGGCAAAGCAGTTGGGCGCGCAGCAGGTCGCATATGGCTGGGTTCAAAAGGTGAGCAACTTGATCCTCAACGTCAACGTGGTCGTGGAGGATGCCGCGACGGGCCAGCCGCTGCGCGCCGAAAGCGTCGACATCCGCGGCAACACCGACGAATCTTGGACCCGTGGCCTCCGCTATCTGCTGAACGAGCGGATGTTCCGGGAGTAGGGCAGCGCGGCCCTTACCGGGTCTGGCTACCAGCCGGAAAGCCGCCGCTGCGGCGTCCGCGCAAGCGCAGGGCCAGCACCAGCATAAGGATGCCGAACGCCAGCGCGTAGCCGCCGAGCCACCAGGTCAGCACCAGCGCGCCGGCGATCGGCGACAACCAGAGCAGCACGCCCCACACGAGGGAGACCAGGCCAGAGAGCGCCAGCAGCCAGCGTCCATGCCCGCCATGCAGGCGAAACGCCGCCCCGAGCAGCAATGCGCCAGTGACGACCGACCAGACGCCTAGCAGGGTGACGGCCACCAAAACCGTCAGGCCCGGCAGCAGCAGGGCAGCAACGCCGGCCAAAAGGTCCACGATCCCCTCGAGGATCAGCCAGCCCCAGCGCTCGTGGTGGGTCGCCGCGCGTACGCCCGCGACGATCGCGAACACGCCGTCGACGAGCATATAAACGGCAAACAGCAGCACGAGCGAGGTGATCGTAGTCGTCGGCAGGATGAATGCCGCCAGGCCAAATAGGATCGCGAACAAGCCGCGGAGCGCCATGGCCCACCAATTGCGTGCCAACAGCGCGCTCATGGCGTCCATGCGGGAGTTGTATGGGCCGGGATTGCCGGGAACGGACATTTTGCCAGCCAAATCGGACATCGGCGCCTCCAGGTCTCGCTACGGCAACGGAGCAGGAAGGCAGCGGGTTGCAAACCCGTCGCTCTAAAGGTCCGTGGCGTTGACCTATATTAACCGATAGCTCACAAATTTGCTCTAAGCTGCGTTTATGTCACCCAAGCCTGGCGTTTTAGAGGAGCCTGCCATCGACTGGACCGAGCCGCCCGCGCGGGCGAACGAGAAGCGGCCCGTGCCCCGTTCCATCGTACTCGCCTCGCATCCCGGGAACGCAGGGATCGGCGACCGCCGGATCGCGTGGGGCAGCCCCGAGGGCAAAGCGCGCGGCCCGGTCGTGGCGACGCTCAATGCCGGGCCGAGCCGCAATGCCATTGGCACGCATTCCGGTGCATACTCGGTGTATCGCGCTCTCGCCGTCGCATCCGGGCAGCTCGCGGCGGACCACCGGCCGGACCTTACCAATACGAACCCGGCGGTGCGCATCGGGCCATTCCCGCAATGGTCCAGCCCGGACGCGATCGTCTCGCTCGATCCATGGGGCCATCTCAGCACCGAGTTGTTCGCCGACCGCATCGCCGCCGGGGTCGACGTGCGCCCGTCGATCGCGGTCACCCGCGCCCACATCAACATGCCCGAGATCGCGGAAGCCGTGCGGGCCGGACGGCTGCACCCCGATGGCGTAGTCCTCGACACGGCCGGCAACGTGCGCGTGACCAAGATTGCGATCGAGCCCGTTTGGCACCTGCCCGGCGTCGCGCGGCGTTTCGGCATCGACGTCCACGGCCTCCGCCGCGGCCTGTTCGAGCAGACCGGCGGAATGTTCCCGGAGCTTGTGACCCGGCCCGACCTCGACGTTTTCCTGCCCCCGATCGGCGGCATGACCGTCTATCTGTTCGGCGACCCGGCCGGGCTTGGCCAAGCCGGAACCCGCATCGCCTGCCGCGTCCACGACGAGTGCAACGGCTCCGACGTGTTCGGATCCGACATCTGCACCTGCCGCCCCTATCTCGCGCACGGCATCGAGGTCTGCATCGAGATGGCGCAGTCGGGCGGGATCGGCGTCGTCGTCTACAACCGTAAAGAGGGTCGGGCGCTGGGCGAGGTGACCAAGTTCCTGGTCTACAACGCTCGCAAGCGGCAGGAAGGCGGGGACCGCGCCGATGCGTATTTCCACCGGACGGAGTGCGTCGCCGGGGTGCAGGACATGCGGTTCCAGGAGCTGATGCCGGACGTGCTGCACTGGCTCGGCATCACGCGGATCGACCGGCTGGTGTCCATGAGCAACATGAAATACGCGCCGATCGTAGCCAGCGGGATCGAGGTGATCGAGCGCGTGGCGATCCCTGATGGCCTCATTCCGGCGGACGCAAGCGTCGAGATGGATGCGAAGAAGGCCGCCGGCTACTACACCGAAGCCGTGCCGTCGCCGGAGGTCCTGCACCAGCCCAAGGGCCGTGGACTGGATGAGTGAGGCTCGGGCGGCCGAGGCCGAGGCAGCCGCTTGGTTGTGCAGCGCCGTCGCCGTGCGCAGCCGTGCCCAGGCAATGCTGGCGCTGGCGGAGGCGGGACGGCTCGCGCATTTCACCGTCGACCTCGCGCGCCTGGATGTTGCGGCGGCCTATGTCGCGGCGGTAGTGCGCCATGCGTATCCGGACCTCGACATTCCGCACCACGCGCGCT
Organism: uncultured Acetobacteraceae bacterium; assembly: GCA_964244305.1. Classification (GTDB taxonomy): domain Bacteria; phylum Pseudomonadota; class Alphaproteobacteria; order Acetobacterales; family Acetobacteraceae; genus CAHJXG01. The sequence goes on along the minus strand of CAXTJW010000160.1, from coordinate 4,302 downwards.
GGCGGCACTTCATGGCAGGCGGCGTCGACCGCTGGGGCCCGCTGGGCGCGGCGATGGCAGAGCAGGGAGTTGATGAGGCCGCGCGGGCGCGGGTTGAGCTATGCGTCGTGAGCGTGCTGCTGGATGCTGGCGCCGGGCCGGACTGGCGCTATGCCGACCACGGCACTGGCATGGCACTGGCCCGGTCCGAGGGGCTGGCGGTTGCGAGCCTGCGCGCCTTCGAGGCTGGATTGTTCGCGGGCGATGGCGGGATGCGCGCCGATGCGGCCGGGCTGGCGCGGATCGATGCGGCTGCGTTGGCGCAGGCATTTCAGGTGGACGACGGCAACCCGATGCCTGGTCTGGAGGGCCGAGCTGCCCTGCTGCGCGGTTTGGGAGCGGCGCTGCTGGCCCGTCCGGCCATCTTTGGACATGACAATCCGCGAGTTGGCGGGCTTTTCGACCACCTTGCCAAAAAACGTGCCCCGCTCGCCGCCGAGGATATACTTGCCGCGGTGCTGGACGGCCTTGGCCCGGTTTGGCCGAAGCGGATCGTGCTTGCCGGGCGAAGCTTGGGCGACGTGTGGCATTATCCCGGGTTGCCGATCGAGGCCGGGGCGCCTGTCGACAGCGCAGGGCTGGTGCCGTTCCATAAGCTTTCGCAATGGCTGACCTACTCGTTGATCGAAGTGTTCGAGGATGCAGGCGTCGCCGTCATCGGGCTCGATGCGCTGACGGGGTTGCCGGAATATCGCAATGGTGGCCTGTTCCTCGATCTCGGCGTGTTGCGGCTGCGTGATCCCAGGCTGGCCGACGCGGCTCTGCCGCCGGGGCACCCGGCCGTGGTCGAGTGGCGCGCGCTGACGGTGGCCCTGCTCGACCGCATTGCGCCGCCGTTGCGGGCTCGGCTGGGCCGGAATGAGGCCGCGCTGCCGCTGTCCCGCCTGCTCGAGGGTGGCACCTGGGCGGCGGGGCGGCAGGCGGCGGCGGAACGGCGGGCCGATGGCGGGCCGCCGCTCCGCATTCTCAGTGATGGGACCGTATTCTGATGCAGCCGCCCGCCGATCGACGCTTCCCCAACGTGACCGTCGTCGACCATCCGCTGGTGCAGCACAAGCTTACGCTGCTCCGCAAAAAGGCGACGTCCACTGTCGAGTTCCGCCAGATCGTGCGCGAGATCAGCCTGTTGCTGGCCTATGAGGTGACGCGCGACCTGCCGCTCGACCCCGTCGCGATCGAGACGCCGCTGGAAGCCATGGACGCGCCGTTCCTGTCGGGCAAGAAGCTGTGCTTCGTGCCGATTCTGCGCGCCGGCAACGGCATTCTCGACGGCATGCTCGATCTCGTGCCCTCGGCGCGGGTCGGCCATATCGGCCTGTATCGCGACCCGGCCACGCTGGCGCCGGTCGAATACTACCTCAAGCTGCCCGACGACATCCCGGATCGTCTGGTCGTCGTCGTCGATCCCATGCTGGCGACCGGGCACTCTGCGACGGCCGCGCTCAGCCGGATGCGGCAGGCGGGCGCAATTCAGTTGCGTTACGTATGCCTGCTCGCAGCGCCGGAGGGGCTGGAGGTGCTGCAGGACGAGCATCCCGACGTGCCGGTGTTCACCGCCGCGATTGATCGCTGCCTGGACGACCATGGCTACATCCGTCCCGGCCTCGGCGACGCTGGAGACCGCTTATACGGCACAAAATAGGTGACACAGGCCTGGCAATCGTGATCGCGATTTCGCCATCGCAAAGGCGTCAAAGAGGCAAGCTCCTGCGGAGCTCCGCCTCGCTGCTGACTATTTATATCTTGATCGTAATGAGTCAACTCGTCACATCTGCGGCTTGGTCAGACCCGAGGGATCCCATGTCGAGCCCGCCAGTCGTCACCACGCGCATGACCTTCGACGACGAGTTCAACAGTTTCTCCAGCTCGCCCAATGGTTCGGCTGGCACGTGGACGACAACCTACCCATTCGGTGGTGAGACGGCACGCACCCTTCCGGCAAACCACGAGGCCGAATTCTACTCGGACTCTTCGGTCGGCGAGAATCCGTTCTCGATCAGTCAAGGCGTGCTGAACATCGACGCGACGCCGGCCGCGCCCGGCTCCAATCCTTATGGCCTGCCGTACGACTCAGGCGTCATCACCACGCACGACTCCTTTGCACAGGAGTACGGATACTTCGAAACCCGCGTCCAGATGCCGGCCGGCAAGGGTTTGTGGCCCGCCTTTTGGATGATCCCGCAAAACAACTCGTACTCAGCCGAGCTCGATGTGTTCGAGCAGCTCGGCAACGATCCCAAGACGATCTACTCCACGGTCCACGATTGGGCCGGCGGCGACGCCGCAACCAGCCAGAAAGTATTGTCGGTGCCGGATACCTCAGCGGGCTTCCACGTCTATGGCGTGGACTGGGAGCCGACGACGACAACATTCTATGAGGACGGCAAGGCGCTCGCGACCGTTGCGACACCGGCCAGCATGCGGACTCCGATGATCATGATGGCCAATCTCGCCGTCGGCGGAGCGGGCAGCTGGCCCGGCGCGCCCGATGGCTCCACCCCGTTTCCGGCGGCGATGAAGATCGACTACGTGCGCGCCTATGCCACCGCCAGCACCATAAACGTAAGTGGCAGGGCGGCCCTCGCCAGCGGCATCTCCGGCCCGCCGGCACCGGTCGCGCCGCCAACTCCACCGCCGGTGACGACCCCGCCGCCAACCCAGCCCCCGGTGACGATCATCGGATCCGGCCAAGACGTCCTGGCACTCGCGGTCGCCGAGGACGCCTACCAGGGCGATGCGAAATTCACCATCGCCATCGACGGCCAAAGCATCGGCGGCGTCCAAACCGCGAGCGCCTCCCACGCGGCAGGAGCCACGCAGCAATTCGACGTGAAGGGTGTTTTCGCCCCTGGCCATCACTCCGCGTCCGTCACCTTCCTCAACGACCTTTGGGCCGGCACTGCCAGTACGGATCGCAATCTTTATCTCGTCGGCAGCACCATCGACGGCACGGCGGTGCCGAGCGCAAGCCTGGCGTTGATGAGCGCGGGTGCGCAGTCGTTCTCGTTTTCGGAGCCGGGCGCTGCCCCGCTATCCACTCCTGGGCTCGTGCTCCATCTCGCAGAGGACGCCTATCAGGGCGACGCGCAGTTCACCGTCGCGGTCGACGGCCACCAGCTTGTTCCCGCCCAAGCCGTCACCGCGCTCAATGGCGCCGGCGCCTCGCAGGCCTTCAGCTTCATCAACCTGTTCAGCGCCGGCACGCACGACGTCGCCGTATCCTTCGTGAACGACCTCTACCGTGGAACTCCCGAGACGGACCGAAACCTCTATATCAAAAGCGCCGAAGACGGCGGGGTCGCCCTCGTTGGCGCGGCGGCAGCGATGTACAGCAACGGCACCCAGCATTTCTCGATGCTGGTGCATTCGAGCTGACGGCCAAAAGCTTAGGTGTTTAATCCGGGTGTGGGAGTTCGCCGCCCTGGCGCCGGGGCCGACGTTGATCCAGAGCGCCACGACCACTGTGCTGCTGCGCCTGGGTGACCATGCCCGCAACGATGCCCGGGGCTGGCTGGAGATCGACATCGGCAGCGCCGAAACGCCCGGGCAATAGGCAGCATTCAAAGACGGCGGGCGCATGCGATGCGGCTGATGGCTGGGGACGCCGTCGCAGCCGGGCTGGACCGGGTGGTCGAGGTGCTGGTCGGCGACCATCAAAATAAGCCCGATATCGGCTCCACGATGATCCGCGACTGGATGGCCGTTGGCTCGGTGAATGTGGTTATGGACGTCTGAAACCCCGCGATCGCGCTGGGCGCCCAGCCGATCACGCGCCAATGAACGGTCGTTGCGACATGATTACTAAAAAGTGAGTTCACTTTCGATATAATCCGGATTAATACTCATAAATCAGACGAGACGCGCATCCAGCTCGAAATTGAGAAGGCTGATGCCGGAGCGGCCACGATTTTAGGGACATAGAACCAGTGAAAACCGCCTTTGTTCAGGTCGCCCGCGGTGGGTGGCTTGTGTTGAGTTGCCTTGCCGGAGCCGTAGTGACGCAGGCGCATACCGCAGCCGCACAGAGCATGGGCGCTTGGACCGGCGTAATCGCGCTTCCCACAAATCCAGTCGCAGCATCCCTGCTGCCCAATGGGAAAATCCTAGCCTGGTCATCGAACAGCGAGTTTGCTTTCGAAGGAGACATCGGCGGCGCCGCAAGCCAAACCCGGACAATGCTGTTTGATCCGATAACGCAGACTGCGACCGCACGCATCGTTACGAACACGCTGTCCGACATGTTCTGTCCCGGCATCACGAACC
>CAXTJW010000159.1:2030-7956 GCA_964244305.1 uncultured Acetobacteraceae bacterium | reverse complement strand
CGGCGACGCGCCGCCCAAGCCGTGCCAGGGCTGCGGCCTGCGCTGGAGCCTGTAGGCTTGCATTCTCCCGGCGCACTCGGGCGCGTCGCGGTCGTGATCCCGGCCTGGAACGAGGCGGAGGCGATCGGCCCCGTGGTCCGCGACGCGCTGCAGCAGGGCGTCGGCGAGGTGATCGTCGCCGACGGCGGCAGCACCGACGGCACCGCGGATGCGGCCCGCAGCGCCGGGGCCCGAGTGGTCGACGGCGGACGCGGCTATGGCCGGGCCTGCGCGCGCGGGGCGGCGGCGGCGTCGCCCGGTTGCGACGTGATCGCCTTCATGGACGGCGACGGCGCCGATTGCGCGGACCAGCTCGCGCGCCTCGCCGGCCCGGTGCTGCGCGGCGAACGCGACTTCACGATCGCGTCGCGCACGCGCGGACAGCGGGCGCCGGGATCGATGAACTGGCATCAAGTGCTCGCGGGCGCTGCCGCCGGCCGGATCATGGGCGCGCTGTATGGCGTCCGCTACACCGATATGTGCGCCTTCCGCGTCATCCCCCGCGACACCCTGGCCCAGTTGGGCATGACCGAGATGACCTATGGCTGGAACATCGAGATGCAGATGAAGGCGGCGCGCGCCGGGCTGCGCATCCTGGAGCTGCCGGTGCCGTATCGCTGCCGGGCCGCGGGCGCGTCGAAGGTGGCGGGATCGCTGCGCGGGACGATGCGCGCCTCGACCCGCATCGTCAGCACCTTTGCGCGGGTTGCCTTGACGGGGCCCGCTGCCAAGTAGCCCGCTGCTAAGGCTTGCGGCGCTTGCCGAATAGCTCCAGCCGTAGCGAAATCAAGTCGAACCCAAGCTGCTCGGCTATCGAGCGGATCAGCTTCTCGTGCTCCGCGTTCTTGAACTCCAGCACGTGGCCGGTCTCGACATCGATCAGGTGATGGTGCTGCCCGTGGTCGCTCGGCTCGTAACGCGAGCGCCCGCTGCCGAAGTCGCGGCGGTGCAGGATGCCCTTCTCCTCGAACAGCCGTACGGTGCGATACACCGTGGCGATCGAGATCCGCGCGTCGAGCTGCACGGCCCGGCGATACAGCTCCTCGACGTCCGGATGGTCCTCCGCCTCGGACAGCACGCGCGCGATCACCCGGCGCTGCCCAGTCATTTTCAGCCCTTGCTCCACGCACAGCCGCTCGATGCTCTGTCCCGCGGGGTCGAACTTCGGCGCTGCCGCCTTCTGTGGACGTGTGGCGGCGCCCTTCGGCCTCGCACCACCCTGCCGCGCCAGATCGCTCAATCGAACACTCCGATCCACGGCGCCGGAGGGATCCACGCGCCAGGCCTTTTTTGCGCCCGGGCGGCTATTGGCGTCAAACACGTTGTGGCGCGCCTCGCGTCGGGCGCGCCGGCCCAGCCTGGGACGAGGCGGTCCGGCCGGCAAGCAGCAGTGCCGCGAGCGTCAGGCCATAGACCACGAGCTGCATCCCCGCCGGCCGGTCCGTGTAGCCGATCAGCGCGTGCAGCGCGCGCCCGGCAATGCTTTTTTCATCCAGCAAGGCCGAGCTGTTCCAAATCTGCGTGCCCCAGCTCGGCAGCAGGTCCGCCTGGATCAGGAACCCCACCGCCTGCGCCGCCATACCAGCCGCGAGCAATGAAAGCATTACGTTGGTGACGCGAAAAAGCTGCCGGGTCGGGATGGCGACCAGGCCGCGATACAGCAGGGCCGCCACCGCGCCGCCGCCAAACAGGCCCAATACGCAGCCGCCAACGAGCGATGCGCCGCCCTCGCCCCCGGCCGCCAGGCCATACAGGAACAGCACGACCTCCGAGCCCTCGCGCAGGATTGCCACGCCAACCACGACGGCCAAGGCGAGCAGGGTGCGGCTGCCGTCCGTTACGCTGCGGCCCAGCGCCTTCATCTCGCCAGCCATCTCACGGCCATGCCGGGCCATCCAGACATTGTGCCAGCCGAGCATTACGGCGGCGACCAGTAGGATGCCGGCGTTGAACACCTCCTGGCCGGAGCCCTGCATCGCGTCCCCAATCGCCCCGGCGAACACCGCGACCAGGCAGGCGCCGAGCAGCCCGCCCAGCACGCCGCCGCCGACCCATCCAACTCGTCCGGCCACGCCGCGGGTGGCGCTCAGCACGATGCCGAGCACGAGACCGGCCTCGAACACCTCACGGAAAACGATCAATGCGCTCGCGAGCATGGGTTACTCTCCGGCAGCGGTCAGGACGCCGTGCGCCTGATCCTGGTGGAACTCGTCATTGAACGGATAGCGCCCGGCGGCGAGCGGGCCAATCCGGATCATGGCCTCGCGCCCGGCCGAAATGACCTTTTCCGCGCCCAGCTCGCTGCTTTCGAATTCGGCCGGGGTGTCGTCGCCGTTGCGCACGATTAGGATAAACCGCTTCCCGGCTGGGACCGTCAGTTCCGCGGGATCGAAAACGTGGCCCTTAATGGTCAGGTGGAAGGTCGCCGGGTCGTCGGCACGCGCCGCGCCCGTGCCCGCCATCAGGCCGACACAGGCCATGACGCCCGCAAGATAAAATCTGAGACAGACCCGCATCACGCCATTCCCAACGTTATTGCAACCGCCTCTCAGTTGCATTATCCCCGCGCCGGATACAAGTGGTTTACAATTCGAGGAGCTACGTGATGCGGCGGCGACGGATGACAATGTGGAGCGGGCTGGCGATTGCGACGGCTGGGGCGCTGCTCGCAGCCGCGCATCCGACCGACGCTGCGCCGGCTCCACGCCCGACATTCACCGCCACGATCTGCAACGCGCACCCACCGCGCCTGGCGCACGCCTTCGCCAAAGGCATTGAGTTCGTGGCGCCGGGCACGATCGTTCGCGTGGCCGACGCCGAGATCAGCGTCGAGGACCACGCCGAGTTGCTGTTCAAGCTGGGCCTGCTGGAGGGGCACCTGATGGTCGGGCGCGAGCTGATCGACGCCGGCCAGACCGAGCTCGCCTTGCCGCACTTCGGCCACCCGATCCGCGAGCTGTACGACGACATCTCCGGCGAGCTGGCGCGGCGGGGCGTGACTGGGTTTGACGGTGAGTTGATCTCCTTGGAGGCGTTGGCCGCTGGCAAGCCGACCGACCCGGCCACCGCTGCGCAATATAAAAAGGTGGTCGGCATCATTGCGGCCGTGCGCGCGACCGTGCCGGCGGGACTGCTGGACAACGAGCGCTTCATGCTCGGCGTGCTGGGCGAGGTCGCGACCATCGCCTCCGAAGATTACAGCGAGTCGATCGAGGGTGACCGGATCGAGAAGCCGGTCGAATACCACGACAGCCGCGGCTACCTGATCTACGCCGACCGCGAGCTGGGGCGGCTGGAGGGGCGGCCCGAGCTGCGCGGATCGCCCAACCTCATTTTGGCGCGCGCGAAGCTTACGGAGATGCGCGCCATCGTCGGCTCGCTGCTGCCGCCGGAGCGGCCGTTGAAGTCGGTCGCCGACTACAAGGTGATCGTCGCCCAGTTCAAGCAGTCCTCCGCGCCCCGCGCTTGACGCCCGGCGACATCTTGGAGTGCTGATCGATTGCATGGCGTCTATTCCGACACCGCGTTGGTGTTGTCGAGCGACTGGCTGGTCTGGCTGGCGACCAGCTCGGCCCGCATGGCGCTCTATCGCCTGCAGGGCTGGCATGGGCCGCTCCGCCTGCTGCATGTAGGCGGGACCGCGGTCTTCTTTGGTGCGATCGTGCTGCTCGACCTGCGGCTGCTCGGGCTGCTGGGCCGCGACATCGCGCTAACTGCGTTAGCGCGGATCGTGCTGCCGGTGACGCATGCGAGTTTCGGCGTCACGATGGTGTCGGGGGCGCTGCTGTTCCTCTATGATCCCATCCAGACCGGCAGCCATAGCTGGTTCCTGCCCAAGCTGCTGCTGCTGGGCGCTGCGGTGCTCAATGCATCCGTGTTCAGCCTGCCAAAAACCGTGGGCTTGAAAAGCATCGGCGGCGGCGCTTTGACCCGGCATGCAAGGCTGGCCGGTGCCCTGTCGCTGGTCTTATGGAGCGGCGTCATCATGAGCGCGACGGCGAACCATGAGGAACGGCCCCTGCTGCGCGGACGCAGCATCAGCCGCCCATCCGTGCAAACGCCGGAATAAAATCCAGCAAAGGGATTAACAGCCGCACCGAATGCATGGATGCTGCCGGCAGTCCTATCGCCGGAGCTTGCGTGCCGACTCGACCGCTTCGTACCCATCAGGCTCAGGTGGCCGCCATCGTCCAGGCCATCGCGTCCGGGCAGGCCACCGACGTCGCCGATATCCTGGCCGCCGTCACGCCCGGCGGCGGCAAGAGCCTGCTGCCCGTCATCGCGGCAGCCGCGTTGATCCGCGCCGGCGTCATCGACCGCGTCTGCTGGGTGGTGCCGCGCGACAGCCTGCGCCTGCAGGCCGAGGAGGCCTTCGCCGACCCGACCTGGCGCGACGCCCTGGATCACGGCCTGTCCGTGCGAGCCGCCGGCAACGACCCCGACCCGTGCCGCGGCCTCGCTGGATATGTCACCACCTACCAGGGCGTCGCCGCCGCTCCGGACCTGCATCTGGCCGAGTTCCGCCGGCACCGTTATTTGCTGATCGTCGACGAGGTGCATCACCTGCCGGCGCTGTCCGACATGACGCCGGAGCCGCTCGTTGGCGGCGCTCCGGACGAGGCGTCCGGCTGGAGCCGCGCCCTGCATCCCATGCTGGAGACATCGCGGCTGCGGTTGCTGTTGTCCGGCACGTTGGAACGCGCGGATGGGCGCGGCATCTTGTGGCTGCCCTACCGCGCCGGGCAGCGGGCGGCGACACGGGAGGTGGACATGCTGGCGTCAGGCTGGGCCGTCGTCGGCTACAGCCGCGCCCAGGCGCTGGCCGAGCGCGCCGTGCTGCCGGTGGTGTTCGGCGCCATGGACGGCGAGGCGCGCTGGCTCGACCCTGAGGTCAAGCAGCCCGACGGCTCGCCCGCTGAGGTGGGGCCGCACCGGCTCTTTGGCCATTGGCCCACGGAGACGACGCGGCCGGCGCTGTTCACGGCGCTGCGGACCGGGTTTGCCGACGAACTGCTGCGCCAGGCGTTCGACGCGACCCGCAGCCTGCGGGCGCGCCGCCGGGCAGAGCGCGGCGAGGGCAGGGGGCTCGGCAAGCTGCTGATCGTGGCGCCGGACCAGGTGTCGGCCCGGCGTTATCAGGACACCATCCGTGCCTGGATGCCGCGCGCGCAGCAGGACAACGTGCGCCTGGCCACCAGCGACGAGCGCGACGCCCGCGAAACGCTGGCCAGTTTCCGCCTGCGGGCCGAGCCCACGATCCTGGTCACGGTCGCGATGGCGTATGAGGGCCTGGATGCGCCGGAGGTCGCCGTCGTCGCCGCGCTGACGCAGATCCGCAGCCGGCCGTGGCTGGAGCAGATGATCGCGCGCGCCACGCGGGTCGATCCTCATGCCGGGCCGTATGCGGCGCAGCGGGCGCTGGTGTTCCACCCCGACGATCCGCTGTTCGCCAAGTTCCGCCACCGCATCGAGACCGAACAGGGCACCCTGGCGCGCACTCCGACGCCGCGGCGTCAGAGCCAGCTGCCGCTTTGGCTGCAGGGCCAGACGGCGGCCGAGGCGGCCGAGGGCATCGTCCCGCTCAGCAGCAACGCGCTGGCTTTGCGCTACGCGACCTTGAAGCCCGGACCGAACTTCGCCGCCGGCGACCCGGCCGTGCAGAGCGAGCTGCTGGAGTTGCCGAGCGTCGCCGAGCGCCGGCTGCGCCGCCGTGTCGGGGAGATGGTGGCGGCGCAGGCGATCGAAGACGAGGGCGCGCTGCGCCAAGTGCGCGGACAGGGCGGCTACCATCGCTACAACGCCGTGCTGAAGCGGGTGATGGGCAAGAGCCGGGCGGCCATGACCTTGCAGGAGCTCGAGGCCGCCGTCGGATGGCTCGAGCGCAACA
>CAXTJW010000159.1:0-1930 GCA_964244305.1 uncultured Acetobacteraceae bacterium | reverse complement strand
ATTTCGCTCCGCCACTTGCGGCCATTGAAGATGCCGTAGTGGCCGACCTCGGGCTGCAGGTATTGTATCCGACGGTCGGATGGCACGCCGCTGCATATCACCTGCGCCGCGATGGTCTGGCCAGGAGCAGAAATGTCGTCGAGCGCCCCTTCGACCGTCATGAGCGCCGTACGCTTGATCGCGGACGGCACCACATGCTCATCGCGCACCGTCATGCGGCCCTCGGCGAGATCGTGCTTTTGGAAGAATGTCTCGACCGTTTGCAGATAGTAGCTCGCGGGCACGTCCATGACAGCGAGGTATTCGTCATAAAAGCGGCGGTGCGCGGCGGCACTGTCCTCGTCGCCCTTGATCAGGTGGTCGAACATCTTGCGATGCGCCGCGATATGGCGGTCGGGGTTCATCGAGATGAACGAGGCGAGCTGCAGGAAACCCGGATAGACCCGGCGGAATGCGCCAGCGTGCCACGGCGGTATGCTCGCCGTCATGTGCCGCTCGAACCATTCGATCGGGTGCTCCTGGGCGAGCCTGGTGACGACGGTCGGCGCTGCCCTGGTGTCGACCGGGCCGCCCATCAGCGTCATGCTGCGAGGCTGCGCCGGGTCGTTGCGCGCTGCCATGAGCGAGACCGCCGCAATTACCGCCGGCGCCGGCTGGCACACCGCGACGACGTGCGTTTCGGACCCAAGGTGCTGAAGAAAACCGATGACCGTCTCGATATAGCTGCCGAGGTCGAAATCGCCGTGCAGCAAGGGCACGATCTTGGCATCGCGCCAGTCGGTCACGAATACCTCGAAGCCGGCGTCGACCATGTCCTGCACCGTGCCGCGCAGCAGGGTCGCGTGATGCCCGCTCATCGGCGCAACCAGCAAGACGCGCCGTCCGGTCGCGCCCGGCGCCTGAAACCGCAGCAGCCGGACGAACGGCTGGTCCAACTCCACGCTCTCAGGCAGCGACTCCTCGGCGCCGCGGCTGGTTTTGATGTTCCACGCCGGCTTGCCGCGCGGGCGCAGCACGTCGTTGGCGACATCCGCCCATGCGATGGCGGCACGGGTGCCCCAGTTGAACTGTTCCGCCCCCGGCGTCGCGCGCAGCATCGTGCTGGCGGCCTGTGCCCATGCGCGGGCAGGCAACAATGCAGCGGCGGCTGCGTCGTGGAAAGCGTATATCATGCAGGCAATGTCTCACATTTGGTTCGTTGCGGCAAGTTAATCTTTATAACTAGTCAACTCCGCGCTTGGGGGCGGGGAGCGGTAAAAGCAGGTCGTCCTGTCGAGGTGGCTGAGGCTTTTTCCGCGGGGCAGCGACTCCACGCAAGCGGAGCAGCTCGTCGAGTATCCGGTCCATCGTCTGCCAGATCGGCTCGTCGCCAACGCGCTCCTTCATGATCAGGCGGTGCGCCGCAAGCGTCACGTTCAACGTGCCCCGCGTGGTCTCGGGCCGGGCAGAGCGCATCTGCACCAGCGCCTTCTCGACCTCGTCCTGCGGCAGGCCCATCGCGGCGGCGATCGCCTCCGGCTCGGCGCCAGCCCGGCGCATGCGCCGCGCCTCGCCCACCTGTCTGTCGGAAAGTGCGATCGAGGGCCGCAGCAACTGGGTGCGCCGGGACATCTCGCCCGATCCGCTGCCGGGAGCCTTGCCCTTGAAGGCCATCAGCTTGCGGGCGTCATTATGGAAACGCCATCATCCGCTTCAAAGGCCCATGTTCCCCTCGGCATGCAGCTCCGTATCTCGAGATATGGAATGCAGTGACGGAGGTCGGGAACACGGCTGCGTGCGCTACCGTCGGATGTCTGCTCATCCGAAGCCTTTTATACGGGCGAATGCTGACGCAGGACCGATGTTGGTCTGGACGGTCAGGAGCCATCTCTCATTCCAGGCCACGTCGCCGGGCCGCTGCTCTTCCTGTCGCATGGGGCAACTTATCGAT
>CAXTJW010000158.1:0-7957 GCA_964244305.1 uncultured Acetobacteraceae bacterium | reverse complement strand
CCGGCGTCGCATCGAACCGGCCGCGATAGGCCAGGCCGCGCGTCCAGGCGAAGATCGAGGCGATCGGGTTGGTGCTGGTCTCGCGCCCCTTTTGGTGCTCGCGATAGTGCCGGGTCACCGTGCCGTGGGCGGCCTCGCTCTCGACCGTCTTGCCGTCCGGGCTCATCAACACGCTGGTCATCAATCCAAGGCTGCCGAAACCTTGAGCCACGATGTCGCTCTGCACATCGCCGTCGTAGTTCTTGCAAGCCCAAACATAGCCGCCGTCCCACTTCAGCGCACTGGCGACCATGTCGTCGATCAGCCGATGCTCGTAGGTCAGGCCGAGCCTGGCGAACTCGTCTTTGAACTCGGCATCGAAGATCTGCTGAAAGATGTCCTTGAACATGCCGTCATAGGCTTTGAGGATGGTGTTCTTGGTCGACAGATAGACGGGATACTTACGCGCAATGCCGTAGTTGAAGCTCGCGCGCGCGAACCCGCCAATCGATGCGGCCGTGTTGTGCATGCCCATTGCGACGCCCGGACCCTTGAAGTCGAAGACGTCCATCACCTCCGGCTCACCGCCAGGCGGATGATAGGTGAGCGTCACCTTTCCCGGCCCAGGAATTTTCCGCTCGGTCGCGCGATAGATGTCGCCGTATGCATGGCGGCCGATGACGATCGGCTGCGTCCAGTGCGGCACCAAACGCGGCACGTTGCGGCAGATGATCGGCTCGCGGAAGATCGTGCCGTCCAGGATGTTGCGGATCGTGCCGTTCGGGCTGCGCCACATCTTCTTCAGCTTGAATTCCGTGACTCGCGCCTCGTCGGGCGTGATGGTCGCGCACTTCACGCCGACGCCGTACTGCCTGATCGCGTTGGCGGCGTCGACGGTTACCTTGTCGTCCGTCTGATCCCGGTATTCGATACCCAAGTCGTAGTATTTCAGGTCGATGTCGAGATAAGGCAGGATCAGCTTATCCTTGATGAACCCCCAGATAATCCGGGTCATCTCGTCGCCATCGAGTTCGACGACGGGGGTCTTCACCTTGATTTTGGCCATGCAGTCCTCGTGACTATGGTCCGGTCCGGACCGATCGCTATCGGCCGGACAATCGCACCCACTCCGCCGGACAGCAAGCCAGGCCAGACGTTTTCGGCGATGGCCGCCGCCACAGTCCTACGCCGGCGGAAAAGCTAATCCGGTGCGATGCAGCCGAGCGCGCGGCGAATTTCCTCGTCGTCCGGCAGGCCGCCGGGCGGGAACAGGCGCGTCACATGGCCCATCTTACGCCCGGGCCGCGCCTCTGCCTTGCCATAGAGATGCGGGATCAGGCCGGGGGTCGCGACGATCTGCGGCCACAGCGCGGTCTCCTCGGGGCCAACCAGGTTTTTCATGACGGCATCCGCGTGCCGTCGGCCCGGCGGCAGCGGCAGCCCGGCGACGGCGCGCACGTGCAGTTCGAACTGACTTGCGGGGCAGGCGTCGATGGTCCAATGGCCGGAATTATGCGGCCGCGGGGCGATCTCGTTCACCATCACGCGCCCGGACGGGTCGACGAACATCTCGACCGCCAGCAGGCCGACCAATTCCAGCCGATCGGCGATGCGCCAGGCGACGCGCTGCGCCTCGGCCACAGTGGCAGGCGTCACCCGCGCCGGCGCCAACGTCAGGTCGAGGATGCCGGCGCGATGCCGGTTTTCCATCACGTCGAACACCGTTCCTGCCCCGTCCGCACCGCGGGCGACGATCACGCTGATCTCGCATAGGAACGTGACAAAGCCCTCTAACACCAACGGCTTAGGTTCCAGTGCCGCATAGGCGGCCTCCGCTTCCGCTGCGTTGCGCAACAGCGCCTGACCCTTGCCGTCATACCCAAGCCGCGTTGTTTTCAGCACGGCGGGGAAGCCGATCGCTTCGAGAGCGTCCTGCAGATCCGATACCGTATGCACGGCCCGCCACGGCGCGGTCGGAACTCCTGCGTCGGCCAGAAAGGCCTTTTCCAGCACTCGATCCTGGCTGATGCGCAGCACGGCCGGCGAGGGGTGGACGGGGCGGAGCGAGGCCAAAAGGTCCAAGCCAGCCGCGCTTACGTTTTCGAATTCGAAGGTGATGACGTCGACTGCCTCGGCGAAGCGCCGCAGAGCCACCGCGTCCTCGTAGTCGCCCAGAGTGCAAGCGGCTGAAACTTGCGCCGCCGGGCTATCCGGCTCCGGCGTTAGAATGTGGCAGCGATAACCGAGCCGCGCTGCCGCCATGGCGGACATGCGGCCCAGTTGTCCGCCACCAATGATGCCGATCGTGGCGTTGGGCGGCAGCGCCGTCATCGTCAGCCCACGGGCACGTCGGCGACTGCGGCGGTTTGCTCGCTCCGCAAAAGCTCCAGGCGACCAGCGAGCGCCGCATCGCTCGTGGCGAGGATCGCCGCCGCCAGCAGCCCGGCGTTCACCGCGCCCGCCCGGCCGATCGCAAGCGTGCCGACGGGGACGCCGGCCGGCATCTGCACGATGGACAGCAGGCTATCCATGCCCTTCAACGCAGCGCTTTCGATCGGCACTCCAAGCACGGGCAACGAGGTCCAGGCCGCGCACATTCCCGGGAGATGCGCGGCACCGCCTGCCCCGGCGATGATCACCAGCACCCCCCGGCTGCGAGCAGTCTTGGCATACTCCGCCAAACGATCCGGTGTCCTGTGCGCCGATACGATGCGGACCTCATGGGCAATTTCCAGGCGGCCGAGCACGTCGGCCGTGTGCTGCATCGTCGTCCAATCGGATTGGCTGCCCATAATGACGCCGACCCGAGGCTCGCCTTGACTCGATTGCTGCGCCACTAGGCGATGTTGTCCGGGATCAGGCGGCTCTCCAGCCAGGAGAGCTCATCTTTCAGCAGCAGCTTGCGCTTCTTGAGGCGCTGCAGGTGCAACTGGTCTGTGCCGGCCTCAGCCAGTCTAGCGATCACGGTGTCGAGATCGCGATGCTCGCTGCGAAGCTCATGCAGTTGACGGAGGAGCGAGTCACGATCGGTCAGCATAGGCAGTGACTACCACGCTGGCGGGCCGGATGCCACGCGCCTTGCGAACAGTGATCGGAGTCGGACGCACGTACTATGGATTGGTATGGCTTTCGTTAAACAATCGGCATTACGGTTGCGTGTCCACGGACGGCTCAGCCGCGCCGGGGGACCGCTGTCTACACGACCGCCTTTGGCACGACGCGAAGGGTTCGGCCGTCAGGACAACGCCCAAAACTACGCCGCGCTCTGATTCCACTCGCAAGGAGGCATCATGAATTTGCAGTCCCGCATCGAGACCCTGAAGGATCGCCATGCCACATTGGAGACGCGCATAGCGGACGAGGACCACCGCCCCCAGCCCGACGGGGACGCACTCGCACGCCTTAAGGTTGAGAAGCTGCGGCTGAAAGAAGAATTGGAGCGGCTGCGCAGCCAGGACTAACGATCGCAGCGTGATCCGACGGAGGCCGCCTGTATGTTCAGGCGGCCTCCTCGGTCTCCGGTGGCGGTGGCAGCGGAACCGCCTTGCCATCCCGGGCAAGGCGTTCGTTTGCCTGGGCCACCATGGCGTTCAGGTCGGTTTGGCTGCAAAGGCCCAAGATCACCGGGTCGCGCGGCTTGATGTTGGTGCTGTTCCAGTGGCTGCGCTCGCGCACCTTCTGGATTGTGTCTTTCGTAGTGCCCAGCAACTTGATTACCTGCGCCTCACTCAGTTGAGGAAAGTTGCGCAGCACGAATGCGATCGCGTCGGGGCGGTCGTTGCGCTTGGCCACCGGGGTGTAGCGGGCGCCACGCGAACGCTTATTGATCGGATTATTGGCCGGAACGAGCTTCAAGCGCGCATCCGGATCAGCCTCGCAGCGCTTGATCTCCGCCGCCGCAAGCTGACTGTTGGCAACCGGGTCGTAGCCGACGATCCCTTGGGCGACCTCGCCGTCGGCGATTGCCTGCACCTCGAGCGGATGCATGCCGCAAAAATCAGCGATTTGGGTAAAGGTGAGCGCTGTCTTTTCGATCAGCCACACCGCGGTGGCTTTCGGCATTAATGGGAGGGTCATCAAGTTTTGTCCTTCAGCGCCGCACAGTAGCCACAGCGGGGCAAGGCGGTCCAATATTCGGAAAGACCCCAGCCTATGCACCCACGCAATCCCTAGGGTCAAGGGATCATTGTCAAAGGAGAGCGGATTGATCGACGAGGAATTGCCGCAGCCCAGAGCCCGGCTGGTAACGCCGCCGCTCGATCCGCTCGGCGTGGCCGAATTACAGGCCTACATCGCCGAGCTTCAACACGAAATTGGACGGGCAGAACGCGAGATTGCCCGCAAGCAGGATCATCGCAGCACCGCGGACAACGTCTTTCGGCGTCCTTGAGCCGATGACGTCAACCAAAAAAAGGGCCGGGCTATGCACCCGGCCCCTCCATCTCGCTTAGGCTGCCGAAGCCGAAGGACTTAGGCCGCCTGAACAGCGTCTTGCGCGTCGTTTGCAATGACCGGCGTCGCCTGCGCAACACTGCCGATCTGGATACGACGGGGCTTCAGCGCCTCTGGCACGACACGCTTCAGGCCAACATGCAGCAGCCCATTGCGCAGGTCGGCGCCGTCAACCACGATGTGGTCGGCGAGCACAAACCGCCGCTCGAAGGCGCGGCCGGCAATGCCGCGATACAGCACCTCACCAGTCTCCGCCTCGGCCTTCACCCGGCCGGCGATGATCAGCGAGTTCTCGCGAACGGTAAGCTCCAGGTCGTCCTGGCCAAAGCCAGCGACCGCCATCGTCAAGCGATAGCTGTCATCGCCGACACGCTCGATGTTGTAGGGCGGGTAGGACTGGGAGACGGTTTCCTGCGCCGTGCCGGCCAGACGGGCCATACGGTCGAAACCGATCGCAGTACGAAAAAGGGGTGCGAAATCATAAGTCATTTAAAAACCTCCAAAAAGCAAGGTCGATAGCTGGGACCCCCAAATGGGCCGCCCCGGTTCAGTCCTCGAAGCCCCATTGGGCACTTCGAACACACCTGAAATAGAAAGCGCCGCGACCCGGTTCAAGGGGGCGCGGCGCTCGATTGCTGGCAGAAAGTTTGGTTACTTGCGCATGCCCAGGCCGGCAAACTTCTTGTTGAACTTTGCGACCTGGCCGCCCGTGTCCATCATGCGCTGCACCCCGGTCCAGGCAGGATGCGACTTCGGGTCGATGTCCAGCCTGATCGTGTCCCCTGCCTTGCCGGCGCAGGTCATCGTCTTGAACTGGCTGCCATCGGTCATGATGACCGTGATCTCGTGATATTCCGGGTGAATGCCGGGTTTCATAGCGGATGCTCCAAAAGATGCCGCCGATACCGACCGGCCGCAAAACCGCAGGATATAGCCGCGCCGAGCCCCATACTGCAAGGCGTCAGGATGGCCGGGCGCGTGCGCGGGCGCCACGGCCCTGGAACGTGCGGAACGCGTGGTCGGCGGCGGCCTTTTGCTCGGGCGACATCGACGCATACAGCTCGTCGAAAGCGGGTATCAACCGCTGCAGGTCCTCCGCTTGGCTATGCGCCAGTTCGGCATAGGACCGCATGTCCTCAGGTGCGGAAAAGCTCGCGATCTTATCGGCGCGTTCGCGTTGCAGCGTCTCCATGTGGGCCGCATTCTGCCGCATAACTGCGATGAAAGCTTCCCACCGCGGTTGCTGCGCCGGCGTGATCTTGAGCTGGCGCTGCAGGGTTGCAATGCTGTGTTCGACGGGCGTCACGCTGCCGCGCTCGGGCCGTGCGGCCTGCGCCGTACCGTTGGGTGGAGTGCCGGCGTCCGGGCCTTGGGCGAAAACCGGCCCGCTCACCAGGGTGGCCGCAATCAGCAGGATCCGTGTGAAACGTATATTCATCGGCTAAACCTCAAAAATCAGCGGTACGGTGCCACGAAGCCGTAGCCCGGCGCTTGATAGATTGGCGGCGGCGCATAGTACGGCCTCACTGGCGCATAGTAAGTTTGGGGCGGGGCATAATAAACCGGAGGTGGAGCGTAGTAGCCGGGTCCAACATACGGACGCCCATAGCCATGCAGCCGTTCCCAGCGCTCCCGCTCCCAGCGTTCATGCTCGAACCGATCGTGGCGGTCATAGTCGTCGAAACGTTGAGCCCGGACCGGGCCCGCCGTAATTGCAAGGCAGACGCCGCATGCGGTGATGACCGGGATCAGACGTTGCAGCACGGGATGATCTCCATTCCAACGCGGCCGTAACGATGGGCGTAAGGCCTCGATCCGGTCAAGCCCAACCTATCTCCCCCCAGCGTTCATGTCCGCGCACGTGTATACTGCTTGACCAGCTCGATGCCCACGCCCAGCGCTTCTGCCGCGCGCAGCGTCCAGGCCGGATCCGCCAGCACGGCGCGGCCGATGAACACGAGGTCCGCGCGACCGTTGGCGACGATCTCCGCCGCCTGTTCCGGCCCGCGTATCATTCCCACCGCACCGGTCGCGATCCCGGCCTCGGTTCGCACGCGCTCGGCAAACGGCACCTGATATCCCGGGTGCACCGACGGGATGCGGGCCGCCGGCGACACCCCGCCGGTCGAGCAATCGATCAGGTCCACGTCGCCCCGCGCCTGCAGCCAGCGTGCGACCTGAACCGCGTCGTCGGCGGTCAAACCGCCGGGCAGCCAGTCGGTGCAGGACAGCCGCACGAACAACGGGAGGTCGCTGGGCCATTCCGCCCGAACGGCGTCGATCACCTCCATCAACAGCCGCGCACGCCCGGCGAGGTCGCCGCCATAGCCGTCGTTGCGGGTGTTCGAAATCGGCGAGAGCATGGAATGCAGCAAATAGCCATGCGCCCCATGCAGCTCGATCACCTTGAACCCCGCCTCCCGCGCCAGGCGCGCCGCATGCGCGAACTCCGTGACGATGCCGCCGAGCTCCTCGACGCTCATGGCGTGCGGCGTGATCGCATTGGCGTGGAATGGGATGGGGCTGGCGGCCAGCGGCGTCCAACCGCCGTCCCCGGGCAGCAACGCCAGGCCACCCTCCCACGGCCGCTGGCTGCTCGCCTTGCGCCCGGCGTGGCTGATCTGGATGCCCGGCACCGCGCCGCCATATTCGATCAGCCTCGTGACCCGGCGCAGGAACGCCATGTGCTCGGCGCTCCAGAGCCCAAGGCAGCCCTGGGTGATGCGGCCGATTGCCGAGATATGCGTCGCCTCGGTGAAGACGAATCCTGGCCCCGCCATCGCCTTCGAGCCCAGGGTTTGGATGTGCCAGTCGTCCCCCAGCCCATCCTCTGCGCAGTACTGGCACATCGGCGAGACGGCGATGCGGTTGCGCGCCGTCACCGACCGGAAGGTGATCGGTTGGAACAGTAGAGGATCGGGCATGGCGAAAGGCTCCTATCGGGTTCGCCAGGCGATAATGGGGCTTTGCGCCGGCCGCAACCCGTTGCCGCCGCCGGGTCTGCCAACTACCGTGGCGAGCATACCCAGCAAAGCTTAACGGGAGGAAAACAAGATGCGCCTGCAGGGCAAGATAGCGCTGGTGACCGGTGCCGGCGGCGGCTTCGGCGAGGGCATCGCCCGGCTGTTTGCGGCGGAGGGCGCCAAGCTCGTCTGCGCCGACCTGCGCGCCGAGGCCGCAGCAGGCATCGCCAGCAGCCTCGGCGCCATCGCGGTCACCGGCGACGTGAGCCGCGGTCCCGACGTGCAGGCGATGGTCGACGCGGCGGTGTCGAACTTCGGCGGCCTCGACATCGTGGTGAACAACGCCGGCACGACGCATCGCAACCGCCCGATGCTGGAGGTGGAGGCGGACGAGTTCGACCGAGTGTATGCGGTGAACGTGAAGTCGATCTACTGGATGGCGCAGGCCGCCGTGCCGCTGCTGCGGAAACAGGGCCGCGGCGGCTCCTTGATCAACGTAAGCAGCACTGCCGGCATCCGGCCGCGTCCGGGCCTGGTTTGGTATAACGGCAGCAAGGGGGCGG
>CAXTJW010000157.1:0-7969 GCA_964244305.1 uncultured Acetobacteraceae bacterium | reverse complement strand
GGCCCTTGGCATCGACCAGCACGGTGCTGCGGTCGATGCCCATATAGTTCTTGCCGTACATCGACTTCTCGACCCATGCGCCATACGCCTCCACGACGCCGCCGGGGTCGGACGCCAGCGGGAAGGTCAGGGCATACTTCTCGGCAAAACGCTCGATCGGCTTCATCGCGTCCTTCGATACGCCGATCACCTCGACGCCGATGCCGCCGAGCTCAGGCAGCGCCTCCTGGAACGCCTGCGCCTCCTTGGTGCAGCCGGGAGTGTCGGCCTTGGGATAGAAATACAGCACGAACGGCCGGCCCGCCTGGGCGGCGAGGCTGACGGTACGGCCGCCGCTCGCCGGCATCTCGAACGGCGGGGCGGCGTCGCCTTCGCTTATGCTCATGCTGGATCTCCAATGAAAGTGATGAATGCCGCGCGCACGTCCTGCGCCGTCCGGTCCAGCGTGGCACGAAGCTCGGGCAGCGCAAGCCCCGGCGCGCCGGCCACGCGCAGCAACGCCTCCGCGGCGGCTGCGGGCAGCTCGGCCGGGCCGCGGCCCACCGTGATGCGGACCATGCTCTGCACCGTGCGCCACAGCCGGTCCGCCTCGATCAGCATGGCGGCGGTCGCTGGCGGCAGCCGGCCCTCGTCCGCCAAATACCGCAACCCGGCGCGCGTGGCCTGATGACCCGGCCGCACTCCATGGATAAGCTGCAAGGCCTGCGCGATGAACTCGACCTCGATGCCGCCGCCCGGCCGCATCTTCACGTCCCAAGGCCCCGCTGGCGGCAGCTCGCGCAACAATCGGCCGCGCATCGAGGCCGCGTCGGCACGGGTCTGCGCCGGGTCCATCGGCGTGGCGAGGGCGGCCGCGATCGCCGCCTCGGTGCGGGCGCGGATCGCCGGCGGGCCGGCCACCACGCGGGCGCGGGTCAACGCCATGCGCTCCCAGGTCCAGGCGTCCTGCACATGGTATTGGCGAAAGGCGGGCAGCGACACAGCGACCGGCCCTTTGTTGCCGGAGGGACGCAGCCGCATGTCGACGGCATAGAGCGGCCCCTCGGCGCCGGGCGACGTCAACGCGGCGACATAGGCGTGCGCCGCGCGGATGAACCATTGGCTCGACGCCATCGCCCGGCCGGTCCCATTGGCGCCGCCGCTGCTTTCCGCGACACCCGGCGGATGGCTGTAGATCAGCATGAGGTCGAGGTCCGACCCTGCCATCATCTCGCGGCTGCCGGCCTTGCCCAGCGCCACGACGGCCATGGCCCCGCCGCGCACCCGGCCATAGCGCGCGGCGTGCGCCTCCAGCACCGGCGGCAGCAATGCCGACAGCGCCGCGTCCGCCAGCGCCGTGCGGGCCAGCCCGGCCTGATCGACATCGAGCCAGCCCTCCATCTGCGCCACGCACAGCCGGAACTCCTCGCCGCGGACGTGGCGGCGGATGATGGCGACGGTTTCTTCGACCGTGCGTGCGTCGACCAGGCGGCTGCGGAGCGTGCGTGCCGGATCCGGGTCGGCGCCGGCGGGAGCCAGCAGCCCCTCGAGCGCCGCCGGCACCTGCGCCAAATGGTCGGCGAGCGACGGGGACGCGCCGAGCACCGCGGCGATGCGCTCCAGCAGCGCCGGGTTGCGCTGGACCATGGACAGCAGGCCGACGCCAGCCGGCAGGCGGGAGAGCAGCGCGTCGAACCGGTTGAACGCCGCATCCGGGTCCGATTGCGCGCCCAGCGCCGCCAGCAGCGCCGGCAGCACCGCGTCCATCAGCTCACGCGACCGCGTGGACCGCAGCGCGCGCAGCCGCCCGGCCTGCCAGCCGCGCAGGGTCGCGATCATCCCGGCCATGTTGCGGAAGCCGAGCGCGCGCAGAGCCTCGACCGTGGCGGGCGGCTCGTCCATGCCGGCGAGGTCCAGCGGCGGCGCGGCCATCGGCGGCTCCGGCACGGCCTCGAACACTTCGGCGTAGCGGGCGCGCACCCGGTCCATATGCGTCAGCAGGTGCCGCGCCAGCGCGTCCGTATCCGGACAGCCCATGAAGACGGCAAATCGCGCAAGCTCGTCCGCTTTCGCCGGCAGCGCGTGGGTCTGCCGGTCCGCGACCATCTGCAGCCGGTGCTCGGCCCGGCGAAGCGCGCGGTAGGCGACGGTCAGCTCGGCGCAGGCCCGGCGCGGCAGGTGCCCGGCGCGCGCCAGGCGGCGCAGCGCCCCGAGGGTGGTGGGGTTGCGGAGCGCCGGGTCGCGCCCGCCCCAAACGAGCTGCAGCGTCTGCGCGGCGAACTCGATCTCGCGTATGCCGCCCTGGCCGAGCTTCAGGTCATATCCCGCGAGGCCAGCCGAGCCATCCGGCAAACCCATGCCGCGGTGCTGATTGATGCGGCGCTTCATGGCGTGGATGTCGGCGATAGCGGCGAAATCCAGGCCGCGACGCCAGATGAACGGCCGGATCGCGTCGAGGAAGGCGGCGCCCACCGCGAGGTCGCCAGCCACGGGCCGCGCCTTGATCATGGCGGCGCGTTCCCAGTTCTGGCCCATGCTCTCATAATATGCGATGGCCGCGGGCAACGCGACGGCGGGCGGCGTGGCGGCCGGGTCGGGGCGGAGGCGCAGGTCGGTGCGGAACACGTAGCCGTCGGCGTCGCGCGCCTCCATCATGGCAACCAGCGCGCGCGCCACGCGTGTGAATACAAGCCGGAGGTTTTCGTTATGGTCGGGTTGCGCGGCCGGGTCGAACAGCAGCACGAGGTCGATATCGCTCGAATAGTTCAGCTCCCGCGCGCCGAGCTTCCCCATACCCAGCACGGTCAGGCCGCAGCCATGCCTGGGCTGCGCCGGGTCGGGCAGCTTGATCTCGCTGTCCTGGTGGGCTGCGCAGATCAGGTGGTCGACGGCGAGCTGCAGCGTCGCCTCCGCCAGGTCGGACAGCGCGGCGGTGACGCGGGCCTGGCCCCAGACGCCGACGATGTCGGCGAGGCCCGCCGCGAGCGCCACCTGCCGCTTCGCCTGCCGCATGGCGCCCGCGACGACAGCACGCGGCGCGGTCGGGTTAAGTTTCCCGAGCGTCGTCAATGCGTCGGCGACCACGGCGGCCGGGCCATCCTCCGCCATCCTCAGCATTGCACCGTGCTCTCGGAGCAGCAGGTCGGAGAGATACGGGCTGCCGCCGCCGATCGCCGCCAGCATTGCGCGGCCGTTAGGGTGGGCGGCCAGTGCGGCCTCCGCCGGGCCCAGGGCCGCAAAGCGCTCGGTCAGGCGAAGTGCGGGGCCCGGGTCCGCCGCGGCCGGCCATGAGCGAGCAAACCAGGGGTCGTAGATGGCCATGGACCCCTAAGGTGGCGGCGTCGGGCCCGGTTCGTCAAATCCCCGGCTGCCCGATAATCGAGCCGCCCGTCGTGCCCGCGCGCGACCGGGGTGCGCGAACCTTGCGGGCTTGCACAGGTGCCATGGCCCGGGCGGCCCATGGCCTGGCAGTGGTGCTGCTCGCGGCCGCGGTGCTGACGGGGGCAGGGCTTGCGGGCCTGAGCTGGCGATTGGCGCAAGGGCCGCTCGAGGTTGCCTGGGCGCTGCGCTGGATCGTGAACGCGGCCAACCCGCCCGGCGCGCCGACCCAAATCGCCATAGGCGGCGCCGCGATCAAGTGGCAGGGCTTCGACGAGGGCGCCGACCGTGCGCTCGATCTGCAGTTGCGGGATGTCAGGGTCGTGGACGCCGGCCGTCCGGTGGCGGAGGTGGCGCTCGCCGACATGGCGCTCTCGCCGGCGGCGCTGCTGCGTGGCGAGCTCGTGCCGCGCCGGGTCGTGCTGGACGGCCTGCAGCTCAGTTTGGTGCGCAGCCCCGATGGCGGCGTCAGGGTCAACACAGGCAGCCCGGACGACGGCGCCGCGGACGGCACGGCGCCCACCAGCGTCGCCGCAACCATGGCGGCGCTGAGCCGCCCGGCGCTGACCGACCGTGGCGGCGACGCGGTGCCGGGCCTGCGGCACATCGAGCAGCTGCGGTCCGTGCGCATACGCAACTCGGCGGTGGCGATCGTGGACCAGCAGCTCGCCGCGACGTTCGACGTCACCGACATCGCGCTGAACCTGCAGCGGCGGCCCGGCGGCGGCATGGTCGGCGGCGGCACCGCGGCGCTGGCGACCGGCGCAGCCAACGCCCGCCTTACCCTCCGCGCCGAGCTGGCGGAGCGCGGCACCCGGGTGGCGGCGTCGCTGTCCCCGGTGTCGCTCGCCGCCCTGGCCGCTGCGTTGCCGGCGCTGGCCCCGGCAGCGCATGTCGACGCTGCCCTGGAGCTGTCGGCCGTCGCAGAGCTGTCCGCTGCCCTGGCGCCGCGCCGCATGTCCGTCCATGCGGCCGCCGGCGGTGGGAGCGCCCAGCTTCCGGCGGCGGAGCTGAAATTCGAGAGCCTGGCGCTGGACGCGAACGGCGAGTGGGACACGGCCGGTCCTGCCGATGCCGGCCCTTGGAGCCTGCCGGACCGCGTTGCGCTGTCGCGGATGCAGGTCGTCGTCGCCTCGCCCGCGGGCGGATGGGATACGACGCTCGGCGTGACGGGGCTCGCGACCCGGCGGGCGAACCGGGTGCATGCGGACCTGGATTTGACCGTCGACCACATGGCATTCGCCGATCTGCCGAAGCTGTGGCCGGCTGCGTGGGGCGGCCACTCGCGGCCTTGGATCGTGGACAACCTTACCGCCGGGACCGCGCGCGCCGGGCAGATCAAGCTGGGGCTGGAGGCCGATCTATCGCAGCCGGGTGATCCGTCCAAGCCCGCAAACCTGCCAAAGGTAGCCTTGGTGTCGGCCGGCGGCACATTGCAGGGCGACGACGTCACGATCCACTGGCTGCGTCCGGTGCCGCCGATCGAGCAGGCCCAGGCCCTGCTGACGCTGCAGGGACCCGACGTGATCGAGATCGCGGTACGCAGCGCGCGGCAGGGTCCAGCGCAGCTCTCGAACGGCCTGGTTCGCATCACCGGGCTCTCGGTGAAGGACCAGTTCCTCGCGCTCAACGCCGACGTGGCGGCCACGGTGCCCGACCTGCTTACGCTGTTGCGCCATCCCCGGCTGCAGTTGCTGGACCGGCATCCCATCCCGATGCGCAACCCCGCCGGAACGCTCGCGGGCAAGCTGAGCGTCAACCTGCCCTTGGAAGACCACCTCACGTTCGACCAGGTGGTGATCCATGCGTCCGGCCAAATGAGCGGGTTGCGGCTCGGCGGCGTGGTGGCCGGGCGCGACCTGGACCGCGGCGAGGTAGCGATCGACGTCACGACCGAGGCGCTCAAGGCGTCGGGGCGGGCGGCGGTCGGGGGCATCCCGGCGGCGATCACGCTCGACATGGATTTCAGGCCGGGACCGCCGTCGCAGGTGATGCAGCGGGCAACGGCGACGGGGCCTGCGACGGCGCAGCAGTTGGCGGCGGCGGGTCTGGACCCGGGCACGGTGATCGGCACGGGCGCCGGCAGTTTCACCGCAGCCTACCAAACCCGGCGGGACGGCCAGGGCGAGGTGCGCGTGCAGGCCGACCTGCAGGATGCGGCGCTGGCGCTGGCGGGATGGAGGAAACCGCCGGGCCAGCCGGCGTCGGCCAGCGTGCGGCTGGTGCTGGCGTCCGACCGGCTGCAGGCGATCAGCGACCTGCAGGCGCAGGGGCCCGGCATGCAGCTGCGCGGGCGGCTCGACATGGCGGGCGACAAGCCGGCGCTGCTGGTGCTCGACCCCATCGTGCTGGGCCCGACCCGGGCGCATGGCGAGATCCGGCTGCCGGCCGCGGCGGGCGAGCCGATCCGGGCGACCCTTGCCGGCGCGGTGCTCGACCTGTCGAGCGGCCTGTCGCGCAAGCCTGCCCAGGGCGCCGCCGTGAAGGACAGCCCGGCCCGGGACGCGGCGCCCTGGGTGGCCGACATCAGCTTCGATCAGGTGCTGCTGGCCGAGGGGCGCAGCATGGCCGGCGTGTCCGCCCATGCGGAGTATGACGGCCGGCGCTTGCGCACGCTGCAGGCGCAATCGTCCGGGGCGGAGCGGGTGCAGGCGTCGATCAAGGCGCAAGGCAATGGCCGGCAACTCAGCGTGCGCGCGGCCGATGGCGGGGCGCTGCTGCGGGCGATGGGCGTGTTGCAGACGGTCGAGGGCGGGCAGCTCATCATCGACGGGCATTACGACGACAGCGCCGCGGTCTCCGTGCTGTCGGGAACCGCGGACCTGCGTCAGTTCCACCTCCGCGACGCCCCGGCGGTGGGCAAGCTGCTGCAGGGGCTCACGTTGTATGGGATCGGCGATGCGGTGAGCGGGCCTGGCCTGGCGTTCTCGCAGGCCAACTCGCCATTCCGCTGGGACGGGACCGTGCTGGAGGTGTTGGAGGCGCAGGCGTTCAGCTCCTCCCTGGGCCTGACGGCGCAGGGACGGATCGACACGGCGAAGGCGACGCTCGATCTCAACGGAACGGTCGTGCCGGCTTATGCGCTGAACTCCGCGCTGGGGCGCATTCCGCTGCTGGGCGGGCTGTTCAGCGCGGAGCGGGGCGGCGGGCTGTTCGCGGTCAACTACTCGGTCCGTGGCCCCTTCGACAACCCGGCCGTGACGGTGAACCCGCTTTCGGCCCTGACGCCGGGTTTCCTCCGCCGGCTGTTCCGGATATTCGACTAGCGGGGCTCATGGGGATGGTTGGAATGGACGTGCGCGCGATCCTGTTCGACGTGTTCGGCACCGTGGTGGACTGGCGCGGCAGCCTGATCGACGAGCTGCAGGCCTGGGGCGCGGAGCGGCGGCTCACCGTCGATTGGCCCGGCTTGGTGGACGCCTGGCGCGGCGCCTATGCGCCCTCCATGGACCGGGTGCGGCGCGGCGAGCTGCCCTGGACCAACCTCGACGCGCTGCACCGCGCCAGCCTCGCCGAGCTCGCGCCGCGGTTCGGCCTGGTCGGACAGAGCCCCGAGGACATGGAGTGGGTGACCCTCGGCTGGCACCGGCTACACCCCTGGCCGGACAGCGTGCCGGGCCTGGTCCGGTTGCGGAAGCGGTATGTGCTGAGCCCGCTGTCGAACGCGAACGTCGCGCTGCTGGTCGACATGGCCCGGCGCGCGGGGCTGCCGTGGGACCTCGTGCTGTGCGCCGAGGTGTTCCAGCACTACAAGCCGGATCCCGAGACCTACCTCGGCGCCTGCCGCCTGCTGGCGCTCGAGCCGGCGCAGGTGATGCTGTGCGCCGCCCACAACAGCGACCTCGCGGCGGCGCATCGCCTGGGCCTCCGCACCGGGTTCCTCACGCGGGCGGCCGAATATGGCCCGCATCAGGCGCGGGACTTCGGGCCGGAGGGCGAGTGGGACGTGGTGGCGGCCGATATGGAGGACTTCGCCGGCAAGATGTCGGCCTAGATGAGCCTTGGCCTCAGGACGATCGCATTTAACCCGGCTCGCCTTCGGCCTCAAAGAACACGTCATTACGAGCCGGCTTCGGCGCGGCAATCCAGTGCCGCATGGACCAACATGCGTGCGTGTGGCCCTAGATTGCCGCGTCGCAAGCGCTCCTCGCATTGACGGAGAGAGGGGCACGGGGCAGATGCGTTTGTCCGGGCCTCGTCGGATGCAGGGTGTCGATCTAGGCCGGGATGTCGGTGTCGCCACGGCCCAGCGCGCGCTGCATGTAAACGGTGTCGATCCATCCGCCGAATTTGAACCCCGATGCCCGCAGCAGCCCGGCGCGTTGGAAACCAAGGGACGCATGCACGCCGATCGAGCCCACGTTCTCCGAATCGCCGATCACGGCGATCATCTGCCGGAACCCCGCCGCGGTTGCGTCCGCGAGCAGCCGCTGCACCAACGCCTTGCCCACACCCTGCCCGCGCACGTCCTCGCGGACATAGATGCTGTCCTCGGCAGCGTAACGATAAGCCGATCGGGGCCGATACTGATGATAGTATGCGAAGCCGAGCACGCCCGTATCATCGGCCGAAACCAGATATGACCAGCCATGTTCGACGATGGCCTTGTAAC
>CAXTJW010000156.1:0-8040 GCA_964244305.1 uncultured Acetobacteraceae bacterium | reverse complement strand
GGCTGCCGGTGATCGCCATCCCGACCACGGCCGGCACCGGCAGCGAGGCGACGCGGTTCACCGTCATCACCGACACCGAGCGCGGCGAGAAGATGCTGATCGCCGGCATGGGCGCGCTGCCGCTGGCGGCCGTGGTGGACTACGAACTGACCTTCACCGTGCCGAAGCGCATCACCGCGGATACCGGCGTGGACAGCCTGACGCACGCGCTGGAGGCGTATGTGTCGAGCCGGGCCAACCCATATTCGGACACGCAGGCGCTGGCGGCGATGCGGCTGATCGGCGCCAACCTGCGCGATGCCTATGCCGAGCCCGGCAATGCGCGGGCGCGGGAGGCGATGATGCTGGGCGCGATGCAGGCCGGGATCGCGTTCACCAACAGCTCGGTGGCGTTGGTGCACGGCATGTCGCGGCCGATCGGCGCGGCCTTCCACGTGCCGCATGGCCTGTCGAATGCGATGCTGCTGCCAGCGATCACGCGGTTCGGGCTGGAGGCGGCGCAGGGACGCTATGCCGAGGCGGCACGGCATATCGGGTTTGCCGATCCGGCCGACGCCGACGCGGTTGCGGCGGAGAAGCTGGCGGACGGGCTGGCGCAGTTGAACCACGACCTCGACGTGCCGACGCCCGGCGGTTTCGGCATCGACAAGGCGGATTGGGATGCGCGACTGGACGTCATGGCGGACCAGGCGCTGGCGTCCGGTAGCCCCGGCAACAACCCGCGCGTGCCGACCAAGGCGGAGATTGTGGCGCTGTATCAGGTGGTTTGGTCCGGGAACCGTTGATCCGATTGCCGTAACGGCGACCTCATCCCGAACTACGGATTGGAAGGCGTTCGCGGGCGAGGCTTATTCTCGTCCAATGTGCCTGCCGCCATGGGGTCACCTCTTGGTGCGCGGCGCGTTGGGTGGTGCCTTCTGGAACGGGTCGAACGTCGTGCCTAGCTGTGCGGCAAACCGAATGGGAACTAGGGCATGGCACGTACGGCATTGGTAGTGGGAATGACCGGGATCGTCGGTCGCGCGACGGCTGCGCTTCTCGTCGAGGAAGGCTGGGCGGTGCACGGCCTTGCGCGCCGGCCCATCCAGCAAGACGGCATCTCGCCTATGGCAGCCGACCTGACCGATGCAGCAACGACCGCCACTGCGCTTTCCCGCATCGCGCCGGATGCGGTGTTCATTTCGACCTGGTCGCGGCAGGCCACCGAGGCGGACAACATCCGCGTCAATGGCGCGATGGTCCGCAACCTGCTCGATGGACTGCGGCCCCGCGGCAGCGTCCGCCATGTCGCGCTCGTCACCGGTCTGAAGCATTACCTCGGGCCGTTCGAGGCCTATGGGAAGGGTGCGCTACCCCATACGCCGTTTCGCGAGGACCAGGGACGGCTGGACGTCGAGAACTTCTATTACGCGCAAGAGGACGAGGTGTTCGCTGCGAGCGGGCGTGACGGCTTCACCTGGAGCGTTCACCGCCCGCATACGGTGATCGGCAAGGCGGTCGGCAATGCCATGAACATGGGCACGACGCTTGCGGCCTATGCCACGCTCTGCCGCGAGATTGGCCGGCCGTTCCGCTTTCCCGGGTCGGCGGCGCAGTGGAACGGGCTCACCGACATGACGGACGCCCGTCAACTAGCCCGCCACCTGCTCTGGGCGACGACGACGCCGGACGCCGCCAACCAGGATTTCAATGTCGTCGATGGCGACATATTTCGCTGGAACTGGATGTGGGCCCGGATCGCCGGATGGTTCGGCATCGATCCCGCGCCGTTCGACGGCACCGTCATGCCGCTCGAGCAGCAGATGGCGGAGGATGCGCCGCTGTGGCGGACCATTGCCGGGCGCGAGGGATTGGCCGAGGCAGATTTGTCGAGGCTCGCGTCGCCGTGGCACACCGACGCCGATCTCGGCCGGCCGATCGAGGTGGTGACCGATATGTCGAAAAGCCGGAAGCTGGGCTTCACTGGCTACCAGGCGACGGACGATGCGTTCTTCACGCTGTTCGAACAGCTGCGCGCCGACCGGCTGATCCCCTGATCGGGAATTCGGCCGAAAACGGATCGACCAGCTTGGCGCGATCTGCCAGACCCTAACTCAAGCCTTCCGTCCCGCAACCACCGGCACCGGCCGCGCGTCGCGCCGCAGCCGGTTCTCGCCCAGGAGCAGCAAGATCGGCGCCGCGATGAAGATCGACGACGACGTGCCCACCACGATGCCGAACAGCATCATCAGCGCGAACCCCGACAGCGACGCGCCGCCGAACAGCGCCAAGGGCAGGCTCGCCAGGAACACCGTCATCGAGGTCCCAAGCGTCCGATTCAAGGTCTCGTTGATCGAAAGGTCAATCAGCTGACGCAGCGGCATGCTTTTGTACTTGCGCAGGTTCTCCCGCATGCGGTCATACACGACGACCTTGTCGTTGGTGGAATAGCCGATCACCGTCAGGATCGCCGCCACCATCACCAGGTCGAACTCGATCCGGGTTACGCATAGGAAGCCGATCGCCTTCGTCACGTCGAGAATGAGCGTCACGACGGCGCCGACGGCAAACTGCCACTCGAAGCGGAACCAGATATACACCAGGATCATTAATAAACTGATACCAAGCGCCAGCATGCCGTTGCGGAACAGCTCGGCCGAAACCGCGGCGCCCACGGCGTCGGTGCGCACGATGCGGCTGCCGGGCTGCGCTGCATCCAGCGCCTGACGCACCCGCGTGACGGTCGCTTGGGTCGAGTTCTCGTCGCCCTGCGGGTCCATGCGGATGATGACCTGATCGTCGCCGCCGAAGCGCTGCAGGCCGGCCTGCGGGATCTGCGCCTGAGTAAGCGCCGTGCGTATCTTGCCGAAATCGGCCGGGCCGGGGGTGCGAACCTCCATGACGACGCCGCCGCGGAAGTCGATGCCCAAATGCAGGCCCGGGTAGAAAAACAGCCCTAGTGAGAGCAGCGACAACACGGCCGACGTCGCAAGGCCGATGTAGCGCCCGCGCATGAACTGGATCTTGGTGTTGTCCGGCACCAGCCGAAACAGGGGGCGCATGAGCATTGGGTCTACACCGGCAACAGAGCGGGTTTGGTGCTGATATACCACCGCACCATCAGCATGCGGGCAAACAATGTCGCGGTGAACAGCGTGGTGACGATGCCGACCGTGATGGTCACGGCAAAGCCGCGCACCGGGCCCGAGCCGAACACGAACAGCATGACGTGCGCGAGGAACGCCGTCGCGTTGCTGTCGATGATCGTGCTGTAGGCCCGGCGGAACCCGGTCTCCAGCGCATTGAGCGGGGTGCGCCCGTTATGGACTTCCTCGCGGACGCGCTCGTTGATCAGGATATTCGCGTCGACCGCCACGCCCAGGGTCAACAGGATGCCCGCCATGCCCGGCAAAGTAAGCGTCGCGCCGATCAACGACAGCACGCCGATCTGCAGGAATAGGTTGACCAGAAGTGCCACGTTGGCGAACCAGCCGAACAGCCCGTAGAACACTGCCATGTAGGCGATCACGAGCAGGAAGCCGACCGCGAGGGCGATGGCGCCGTTGCGTATGCTGTCCGCGCCCAGCTCCGGCCCGACGCTGCGCTCCTCGACGACCGTGAGCGGGGCGGGCAGGGCGCCGGCGCGCAGCAACACCGAGAGGTCCTGGGCGCTGCGAGCATTGAAGCTGCCGCTAATCTGGCCGCGGCCTCCGGTGATCGGGGTTTGGATCACCGGCGCACTGATGACCTTGTCATCCAGCACAATGGCGAAGCGACGGCCGACATTGGCGTTGGTCACGTCGGCGAACCGCCGCGCGCCGACGCTGTCGAAGGTGAAATTGACCACCCAGCGATTGTTCTGCGTGTCCTGGCCCGGCCGCGCGTCCGTCAAGCTGGCCCCGTCCACCTCGACCCGGCGCCGCACCGGCTCCTTAACGCCGGGTTGCCCCTCGACCGGCAGGAAATCCACCCCCGGCGGTGGCGCTGCGCCGAGGTTCGCCGTCTCGTCCAGCAGCCGGAACGTCATCCGCGCCGTGCGGCCCAGCAGTTCCTTGATGCGGTTCGGGTCCTCGACGCCGGGCAGTTGCACGACGATGCGGGCGTCGCCCTGGCGGTTGATGACCGGGTCCAGCACGCCGGTCTCGTCGATGCGGCGGCGGATGATCTCGATCGACTGCAGCACGGCAGCGTTGGCGCGGTCGCGCAGTGTGGCGGGCGACAGCGACAGCGTGACCTCGTTGCCCTGGGCGGCCACGTCGTATTCGGCCTGCCCGGCGGAGGTCGCCGCATCCCGCAGCAGGCGCGCCGCGTCGTCCTGCTGCGGACCGGGCGCGATGCGGATCAGCACGCGATTCTGCTCCGGCTGCACCTGCGGCGGCTGGAAACCGGTGACCTTGCCGCGCAGCGTCGTGCGGGCGCCGTCGGCCAGGCTGTCCAGCCGCTCACGCGCCACCGCCGCCATATCGACCTCCAGCAGCAAGTAGCTGCCGCCGCGCAAGTCGAGCCCCAGATGGACCTGCGGCCAGGGCAGCCACTTCGCCGGCGCCGGCAGCGCATTCGGCAGACACAACAGCACGCCCAGCAGGCAGACGCCGAGGATCATCGCGATCTTGAGGCGGCTGAAGTACATCATGGCCGGCGTAGTTCCTTGGGTTCGGGGTAGCGGGTATGCCGAGGTCGCCCGGCGGACGCAACCCTGCGCATTGGCCGCATCGCGCCTCGGCTGCTACAGGGGGGCATGATCCAGCATCCATTGCGCATCGGCATCGCCGGCGCCGGGCATTTCGGGCGGTTCCATGCGTTGAAGGTGGCAAGCAGCCGCCGGGCCGTGCTGGCCGGGCTGTTCGATCCCGACCACGCCCGCGCCGCCGCAGTCGGACGCGAGGCCGGCGCCTCCGCAATGCCGCTCGCCGCATTGCTGGCGGCCTGCGACGCCGTGATCATCGCCGCACCCGCCGAGGCGCATTTCGACCTGGCCATGCAGGCGATGGCGGCCGGCCGGCACGTGCTGATCGAAAAACCGATCGCGTCCACCCTGGCGCAGGCCGACGCCCTCGCGGCCGAGGGCCAGTCGCGCAAGCTGGTGCTGCAGGTGGGGCACCTGCTGCGCTATTCGGCGGAGCACAGCGCCATCTCCGCCCGCATCACCCGGCCGCTCTATATCGAGGCCGCGCGCATCGCCCCGTTCAAGCCGCGCGGGACCGACGTCTCGGTGATCCTCGACCTCATGATCCACGACCTCGACCTCGTGCTCGCCCTCGTCAACAGCCCGATCAGCAGCGTCGACGCGCTCGGCGCCGCGGTGTCCAGCCCGCACGAGGACATCGCCAACGCCCGGGTGCGTTTCGAAAACGGCTGCGTCGCCACCATCACCGCGAGCCGCATCTCGTTGAAAACCGAGCGCAAGATGCGGCTGTTCTCCCAGGAAGGCTACCTTTCGGCAGACTTCGTGGCGCGCAAGCTGGTGATGATCGGGCGGGAGCGCGGCCTGCCGTTGCCCGGCACCGGCGGCTTCCGGCGCGAGGAGGTCAACTGGACCGAAGGCGACGCCATGGCGGCCGAGCACGAGGCCTTCGTCGCCGCTTGCCTCGACGGCGCGCCCGTGGTGGTGGACGCCGCCGCCGGCCGCCGGGCGCTGTCGGCGGCGCTGGATGTCGCCGAAAGCATGGAGGCCTCACGCCGCCGCGCGATGGCCTCCGGCCTCATTCATGACCTGAAGCACCTCGCGGGCAGCGGCTTCTGAAGGCGTTCCCTCGGGCGGCCGCAGGCTGTCGAGCACGGCGTGATACGCGTCCCGCTGCGCCTGCGCGGCAGCCGGGTCCCCCAGCAGGGTCGAGGCGACGCGGCTGAGCATCTCCGCCGTGCAGTCCTGCTGCAGCAGCTCGGGCACGATGGCGTGGCCCGCCAGCAGGTTCACCATCGCGACATGGGGCACACGGATCATCCGCCGGGCCATGGCGGCCGAGAGCGGGTTGACGCGGTATGTCACCGCCATCGGCACCCCGGCGAGCGCCAGTTCGAGCGTCGAGGTGCCGGACTTGGTGAGCGCGGCGCCGGCGGCGGCGTAGGCGTCGTGCTTGTCCTGCAGCTCCGTCACGATCAGCGGCTGGACCGGCCAGCGGGCGGCGGCGCGGCGCACGACATCGGCCACGCCGGGCGACACCGGCAGCACGGGCCGCAAACCTGGCTCGCGCAGCGCCAGGCGCTCCAGGGTTTTGCCGAATACCGGCAGCAGGCGCGGCGCTTCGGACCTGCGGCTGCCGGGCATTAGGATCAGCACGGGCTGGCCCTGCGTCAGGCCGTGGGCTTGCCGGAAGCGTGCGGCGTCGCCCTGGCCGGCGCCGGACTCCAGCACGGGATGGCCGACGAAGGTCGCTGGCAGGTCGTGCTGCGCGAACCAGGCAGGCTCGAACGGCAGCAAGCACAGCAGCTTGTCCCAGAGGCCCGGATAGTGCCGGACCCGGTGGGCGCGCCAGGCCCAAACCTGCGGCGCGACATAATGCACGCGCGGGATGCCGAGCTTGGCGGTGGCGGCCAGCACGCGGTGGGTGAAGCCGGGGCTGTCGATGGTGACGATCACGTCCGGCCTGCGCCGCTCGATGTCGGCCAGCGTCTCGTTCAGGCGGCGCCGCAGCAGCCGCACGCGGGGCAGCACTTCGATGATGCCCATCACCGAAAGGTCGGCCAGCGGATACAGGCTCTCGAGGCCCTGTTCCGTCATGCTTGGCCCGCCGGTGCCGGCGAACTCCGCGCCGGGTTGCTGCGCGCGGATGGCGGCCATCAGGCGCGCGCCCAGCACATCGCCGCTGGCCTCGCCGGCAAGCAAGTAGATCAGCGGCATCGCTGGTTGCCAAATTCCATGTGCGACTGCATAGGGTGGCGCATGTGCAGGTGCAACATGATGATGGCCGGATGAGCTTGCTGCATATCACGTCGAATGAGGCATGGGCGGAGGCGCAGCGCTCCGGGCTGCATGCGCCGGCAATGCTGGCGCAGGACGGGTTTCTGCACCTGTGCACCGCGGCGCAGCTCGATTACGTGCTCGGGCGGCATTTCGCCGGGCGGACTGGCCTCGTGCTGCTGCACATCGACCCGGCGCAGCTCGGCGACCTTCGTTGGGAGGTCAGCGAGCCCGGCCGCGACGCGTTCCCGCACCTTTATGGCCCGCTGCCCGTCGCGGCTGTGCTGCGGGCCGAGCCGGTTCAGCCGTAGAGGTCCGCCGGCGCCACCAGCGGCGCGGCGATCTCGACCAGCTCGCCATCACGCGCCGCAAGGAAAAAGCAGGAGCGCCGCCCGGTGTGGCAGGCGACGCCGTGCTGGTCCACCAGCAGCAGCAGCGCGTCGCCATCGCAATCGACGCGCATTTCAACCAAGCGCTGGGTTTGCCCGGACGTCTCGCCCTTGCGCCACAGCGTGCCACGGCTGCGGCTCCAGTAGCAGGCCTGGCCGGTCGCGAGCGTCTCCACCACGGCGTCCCGGTTCATCCACGCCAGCATCAGCACCTCGTTGGTGTCGTGCTGCTGCGCCACCGCCGCCACCAGCCCGGCCCGGTCGAAGTTTATCGCGTCCAGGACCATCGCGGCGTTCATTCGCCCGCATGCGCCCGCAGCACGGCGAGCCCCCGGTCCAGGTCGTCGATGAGGTCGGCCGTGTCCTCCAGCCCGATATGGAAGCGCGCCACCGGGCCCTTGAACGCGCCGTGCCCGGTCGTGCGGGTCACGTATCCCGTGGTCGGGAGCGCCAGGCTCTCGTAGCCGCCCCAGCTCGCGCCGATGCCGAACAGCTCCAGGCTGTCGATCATCGCATGGGTGGCAGGGGGTGTGTATTCCGGGTTGAACACCACGCCGAACAGGCTGCATGCGCCGGTGAAGTCACGCTTCCATAACGCGTGACCGGGTGCGCCTGGCAGGGCAGGGTGCAGCACCTGCTCGACCTCCGGACGCCCGGCGAACCACTCGGCGACCGTGATCCCAGCCTGCATCTGGTGCCGCAGCCGCACGCCCATCGTACGCACGCCGCGCAACGCGAGCCAGCAATCGTCCGGGCTGGCATATTGCCCCA
>CAXTJW010000155.1:4116-8078 GCA_964244305.1 uncultured Acetobacteraceae bacterium | reverse complement strand
CGCCATCAGGTTCACGCTCTCGTCGAAGCTCTTCCAGAACGCGCGGAACTGCCCGGCGCGCTTGGCTTCGATCAGGAAGGCGGTCGTCTTCTCGATCTCGTCGCGCGTCATGTTGCCCTTGTCGCCGTATTTCAGCCGGCCCAGGCTCTCCATCACCATGGCGGCGTCCATGATGCCGATGGACGGGATATTGAGGATCGACGCCTTGCCTTTGAACGCCGGGTCGACCAGGTCGCGCCAGTTGCGGATGGGCCGGCCGACCAAATCGGGGCGGATGCCGAGCGTGTCGGCGTTGTAGATAGTGGGGATCAGCGTCATCCAGCCGGTTGGCTCGGCGGCGAACTTCGTCGACGTGGGACCCTCGACGAAGCCCACGGTATGCGGCGCGGTGCCCTGGGCGATCCGGCTATCGGCCGACAGCCGCCCGGTGGTGAAGATCGGCACGATGCGGTCGTAGTTCTTGATCCGCTTCACGTCCATCGGCTGCAGCACGCCGGCCGGGAAAATCTTCTTGCAGATGAAATACTCGATATCGGCGATGTCGTACGACCGCGGCTGGGTCACGGCCTTTTGCGAGACCGCGTCGGTGTCGAGCGCGGTCATCGCCAGGGTGAAGCCCAGGTCCTGTTTCACCTTGTCCGCCAGCGCGTTCAGGTTCGACACCCCGGTGCCGAACTGCCGCAGCGTGATGTTGCGGATGTTCTGCGCCCAGATGGTCGGGAAACCGGTGATCGCCCCCGACCCGGCCGCCGCCCCGGCGAGCGTCAATGCAGTGCGGCGGCCGATCTTCATTGCAGTTGCCATGGCGGCGCTCCTTTGGGGCGAAGGGGGGATCAGGCGGTCAAGGGATGGGCGTCGGCGGCGGACCAGCCGATCCAGGCAGGCTGTCCGACACCCATGGGGTTGGCGAAATACACGGCGTCGGGCACGATCGCCACTGCGTCCTCCCCGGACGAGGTGGTCAGCGCCACGCGGACCGAGGCGCCCTGATACTCGACCAGCGAAATCGTGCCCTGGACGCATGGGGCGCCGGCGTGCGGCCCCGTTTGCGGCATGCTGGCCAGCCGGCAGCGGTCGGCACGGACGGCCACCTGCCGCCCAGGATCGCCCAGCACGTTGTGGCCGCCGATGAAGCGGGCGACGAATGCTGCGGCAGGCCGGTCGAACACCTCCCGCGGGGTCGCCGCCTGCTGGATGCGGCCGCCGTCCATCACCACGACCAGGTCGGCGAGCGCCATCGCTTCCTCCTGGCTATGGGTGACATGGACGAACGTCAGGCCGAGCTCCTGCTGCAGCCGTTTCAGCTCGGCGCGCATCCGGCCGCGCAGGAACGGGTCGAGCGCCGACAAGGGCTCGTCAAGCAGCAGCACCCTGGGCTCGGTCAGCAGCGCGCGGGCCAGCGCCACCCGCTGCTGTTGCCCGCCCGAGAGCTGCGCGGGCATTCGGTCGGCGAATGCCTCCATTTGCACCATCTCCAGCCCGCGCCGCGCCCGGACGTGCCGCTCCGCCCGGCCGACGCCGCGCATCTTGAGCCCGAACGCTACGTTATCGAGACAATCGAGGTGCGGAAACAGCGCGTAGCTTTGGAACATCATGGCGGTGCCGCGCCCCGCCGGCGGCGTATGCGTGACGTTGCGGCCATCGACCAGCACATCGCCGTCGGACACCGTCTCGTGCCCGGCGATCATGCGCAACGTCGTGGTCTTGCCACAGCCGCTGGGGCCCAACAGGCAGCAATAGACCCCGCGAGGGATTTGGAGAGTGACGGCATCGACCGCGCTTACGCTGTCGAAGCGCTTGCTCACCGCGATCAGCTCGACGCCATGCACCAACGAGTCTTCTCCCGATATGCTGCAGTTTAAGCAAGCCACGTACCATGAGCAGGGCCGGACTTTAATCTATTTTGGTATTCCGGTCATTGTCCTGTCCATAGTCTTGCTATCCAGCGGCCGGCAGCCAAGTCGACGACGCTCGCTTTGTTCATGAATGTGTCACAATTAAGATTTTGTCTTGTAATCGTGTCAAACCAGCGCTGGTGGTCATTTCTAGATTTTGGGATCGACTGACGTTGCTGAATGTATGGAAACTTTCCCATGATTTAGAACCAAAAGAACCGGCTTGTGAAGTAAGTCCGCGTTTGCTACCTGAATCCGATGTTGATTCGTTGGCAGGCGGGCACGATTTGTAGAGGTGCGGCTGGCGCAATGGCCTTGCCCGCGGCGGCCCGGGCCGGGTAGCGGGGGCTCGGCTCCGATGGCCGCCGCCTCCGGCGTGACGGTAATCGTACCGACATTCAACCGCGAGGAGTTCGTCGGGAGCGCTTTGGAGAGCATCGCGAACCAGACGGTGCGCCCGGGTCAGGTCATCGTGGTGAACGACGGCAGCACGGACGGCACGGCCGGGGTCCTCGACCGGTTCGGCGGGTCCATCGAGGTCATCACCAAGCCGAATGGGGGCAAGTCTTCTGCCCTCAACCTCGGCCTAGCCCAAGCGCGCGGGGAGCACGTCTGGATCTTCGACGACGACGACATCGCCGCCCCGGACGCGCTGCGGCTGATGCGCGACGCCCTGGACGGCGACCCGGGGGCGGGGTTCTCCTTCGGGGCCTACAGCACGTTCCGCACCGGGCAGGAGGATCGGCTCCACCAGCACCCTCCGCGGCTGGAGAACGTGATGGCGGGCGGCGCCTACCTGGACGCGCTGGGCCTGTTCGTGGGCCTGATGGTCCGCAACTTCATCATGCAGCCCGGGATGCTGGTGCGGAGGCGGTGCTACGACGAGGCCGGGCCGTTCGACGAGCGGCTGATTCGCTCCCAGGACTACGACATGCTGTTGCGGCTGGCCCGGCGGTGCAGGGGGCTGCCCGTCCCCGACGTGGTATTCCACCAGCGGCAGCACCCCGGCCGAAGGGGGTCCATGGCGGCGCCGATCGCGGCCGAGTCCGTCGTGCGGTCCTGGACCGACTACGACCTCGGCATCTTCCGGGCCCTCCACGCCAGCCACGCACTGTCGGAGTTCCTGCCGGGCAGTGCAGGGGGCAGCCTGACTGACGATGAGGCGGTCACCGCGCGCCTCGTCCGCGGCTGCATCATGGGCCGGCGGCAACTCTGGAGTCTCGCGGCGGAGGACTTCGGGGCGGCGGCAGATCTCTGCGCCTCGATCGGCCGGACGTCGCTCAACCCGGTCGAGTGCTTTGCGTTGCGGCATACGCTGGACCTGTCCAACTTCGCGCCCGAGAGCATCCTCGGCAGCGCGAAGTTCCGCGCCGCGTTGGCTAGCTTCCCCGGCTGGCGCCTGCGAGAGGAGGTCCGGTCGGCGCTGCTGTTCCCGCTGCCGTACGTCGTCCGCTCCTACGTCACGGATCGGACGAGGGCGGACGCGGTGGCCATCTTGCGGGCCTATCGGTCGATCGCGACGCCCTACTCTGCAATCCATAGCCTGGCCGCCAAGGCCCGGGAGAAGATGTTCGGCTAAGTAAATCCGATGGCCGAGCCTGTCGGGCGCCGTCTCATGCGGCCGGTCATGCAGGGTCTCCACGTCTTGAAGTCGGCCGCGCTTGTAGACGAGGATGCTTGGCGGCGCCCATCAAGCCGCAGGGAGGATTACGCCATGACCCTTACCGTCGATAGCCGGGTGGTTGAGACGTGGCTTGAGGATTTCGGGTGCGCACTGGCGGCATCCGACGCCGCTGCGGTGGCCGCCCTGTTCCGTCCGGATGGCCATTGGCGCGACCTGCTGGCGTTGAGCTGGCGTTTCGCGACCGTATCCGGCGCGCCTGCCATCGAGGCGCTGCTGCGCGAGACCCTGGCCGAGGCGAGACCGCACAGCGTTCGCCTGTCCGCCGGCCGGACGCCGCCGCGTCGAGTGATGCGCGCCGGGACGGAGGTCATCGAGGCGATCTTTGCGTTCGAGACGGCGCGCGGCAGCGGCAGCGGGGTGGCGCGCCTGGTTCCCGATCCGTC
>CAXTJW010000155.1:0-4016 GCA_964244305.1 uncultured Acetobacteraceae bacterium | reverse complement strand
TCAAGGCCCGCGCCTATGCGGACCACGATCCCGCCGTCATCGTCGTCGGCGCCGGGCAGGCCGGGCTCGCCATAGCGGCCCGGCTCGGCCAAATCGGCGTCGACACGCTGATCGTCGATCGGGAGGCGCGCATCGGCGACAACTGGCGCAAGCGCTACCACTCGCTGACGCTGCACAACGAGGTGCATGTCAACCACTTGCCCTACATGCCGTTTCCGCCGACCTGGCCGGTTTTCATCCCGAAGGACAAGCTGGCAAACTGGTTCGAGGCCTATGCCGAGAGCCTGGAGCTCAACGTCTGGACCGATACCGAGCTTACCGGCGGCGCCTATGACGACGCCGCACGCCGCTGGTGCGTCACTCTGCGCGCCGCAGATGGCAGCGAGCGCACGATGCGGCCGCTGCACCTCGTGTTCGCGACCGGGGTCAGCAGCATCCCGGCCATCCCGGAGCTGCCCGGCCTCGATTGTTTCGGCGGAACGGTGATGCATTCCGGCGCATACACCGACGGCGCCGCATGGCGGGGCCGCCGCGCCCTGGTGCTCGGCACCGGCAACAGCGGCCATGATGTCGCCCAAGACCTGCACGCCAGCGGCGCCGAGGTCTCGCTCATTCAGCGCAGCCCGACCTACATCGTCAGCCTCAAGGAGGCGCAGTCGGTCTACGCCATCTACAATGAGGGCATCCCGACCGAGGATTGCGACCTGCTCGCGACCGCGACGCCGTATCCGGTCATGGTGCGGGCCTACCAGCTATCGACCGCCGCGTCGCGTGCGGTTGACCAGCCCTTGCTCGACCGGCTGACGGCGCGGGGCTTCCGGCTGGACTTCGGCGAGGACGACACCGGGTTCCAGATGAAATATCTCCGGCGCGGGGGCGGCTACTATTTCAACATCGGCTGCTCCGACCTCGTTGCCGCGGGCGAGATCGGCCTGCTGCAATACGGCAGCATCGAGCGCTGGGTGCATGACGGCGTGCAGCTTGGCGATGGCAGCGTCGTGCCGGCCGACCTGCTGGTGCTCGCGACCGGCTATAAGAACCAGCAGGATGTCGTGCGCGCCTGCCTTGGCGATGCGGTCGCCGATCGCATTGGTCCGGTCTGGGGCTTCGACGAGGGTGGCGAGCTTCGCAACATGTGGCGGCCGACGGCGCAGGCTGGCCTATGGTTCACCGCCGGCAGCCTCGCCCAGTGCCGGATCTACTCAAAGTATCTTGCGCTGCAGGTCAAGGCGCGCGTCGACGCGGCGGGGAACACAGCGTTAGCATCCGACGATTAGTCTGGCTGTGAGCACATGCAGGCCGCTTTCGGCCGCGGCGCAACCTTGCCGGCGCCCCCAACGCTCAGCACGTATCCGGTCCCGCGTATCGTCATGA
Organism: uncultured Acetobacteraceae bacterium; assembly: GCA_964244305.1. Classification (GTDB taxonomy): domain Bacteria; phylum Pseudomonadota; class Alphaproteobacteria; order Acetobacterales; family Acetobacteraceae; genus CAHJXG01. Next base: position 2,642 of record CAXTJW010000155.1, on the reverse strand, counting down.
TGCTGACATCGGCCTCCATCGCGGCGAGGCGCTTGCGAAGGTAGTGGATGTGAACGTCGACGGCGTTGGATGCGACCTCCTCGCCGAATGCATAGAGGCGATCCTCGATCGTGGACCTGGACACCGGCCGGCCCGCATTGCGCAATAGGTGTTCGAGCAGCGCCGCTTCCCGCCGTGGTAGCCGATTCTCCTGTCCGGCAACGACCGCGATATGGGTATCCGGCCAGTAGGCCAGGTTGCCGCAGGTGAGCTCGACCGGCAGCGTCCCGGAGGAATGCCGTAGCAGCGCCCGGACTCGCGCTACAAGCTCGTCCATCTCGAAGGGCTTGGGCAGGTAGTCATCGACGCCCGCGTCCAGACCCGCAATCCGCTCGGCCGTCTTATTGCGCGCCGAGAGGACCAGGACCGGAACCGCGTTGCGTGTGGCCCGCAGGCGCTTGAGCAGGGTCAGGCTATCAAGGTCGAGCAGGTTGAGGTCGAGGACGGCGGCGTCATAATGGACGTTGGCGATGGCTTGAAGGCCATCCTCGACGTTCGCGAAATGGTCGACCGAAAAGCAGGCGTGTTGAAGGCCGCTTTTTACGATTGCCGCAAAAGCTAAATTTTCCTCGATGCACAAAATTCGCACGACAGGGTCCTCGACAAGAGTGGCCCTTCTAATCGTGAGTTTTTTGACTTTGGATGCAGTCATAATGCGCAACATACTTTGTGCGCTGGCATAGAATAGAATAGTTAAGACTGCTTCTCACCCGGAAGCTGAGTGAGCCAGGGCAGCGCCTATTTGTCGGCCCGCTACGCCTTGTCCGCCAGGGGGCGGTAGGTTCCCTTTTGAAGTCCTGCCTGCGGATGCTGGGTCAGGGAGCGCCGTGCGTGAGTATGTCAGCCGCGGATGCCTGCTGCGAGTCCGTCAACCGCCCGCCGATCTCAAAGGCCGCCCTGAGTGCTGCCGACCGTAATGCGATATCGGAGGAGAGGGTCGCCCGAATATAGTAGACGTACGACCGGGTCAGGTCGGGCGGAACGCCGATCCCGCGCTCATAGGCAAAGCCGGTATCGTACTGCGCGGCGTCGTCGCCTTGCAAGGCCTTGTGCGCGACCTCGCTGAACACGCCTTCGTATTGCTTCGACACTCCCGGGCTGACGTTGCTGCGCTGCAGGGCGATCTTGTGGAAGCGCTCGATCGCGCTCGTAACACCGGCAGCGGCGGGCTCTCCGGCCGTTCCGGCGGCAGCGGGCTGTATCGGCGTTGGCGTGGACGGCTTCGGCGGTGCAGGAATGCTTGCAGCCGCAACCGCGAAGTCCTTCCGCTTCGGACTGGTTGGGGGCTCCAGGGTTGGGGCCGGCGGCTCTGCCGCAAGCGGCCGGGCGGGCTCTGCCGTGGCAACATCTTTGGTGGGCGCCACAGCCTTCGCGGGCACGTCGGGCGGCATCGCCGGCGGTAGTTCTGCCTTCGCCAGCCCGGCGTCGGCCGTCGCCGATGGCGTCGTTGCCGGACGCTTCACCATCGTTGAAGCGCTGTCGGGCAGCTTGGGCGCGCCATCCGGCGGGCTGGACGGACGGGCGGCATCGGGCAATGCACCCTGGCCGAGGCTCGCGAGATTGGAACGTGCCGCGCCGATCCCCGCAGCCGCCGCTATCTTGAAGAACTTGACGGCCGCTGCGGTGTTGCGCGGCACGCCATCCCCGTCACGGTAGATCGTCGCCACGGCATACGCGGCGCGGCCCTCTCCCCTCGCTGCGCTCATGGCATACCACCTGACGGCTTCTGCCCGGTTCACGGCCGTGCCCCGGCCATTGTCGTACATCGCGCCGACGTTGAACATCGCCCGGGCATTCCCGGCTTCGGCGGCGCGCCGATACCAATATAGAGCCTCGGCAAAGTTCTGCCGCTCGCCATGACCGGTGTCATACAACACGCCGAGACCCAGCATGGCGGCCGCATCGCCGGTGTCGGACGCGTCCCGCCACTCGCGATCGGCCGTTAAGTAATCTCCTTGCGAGAATGCCTCGCTGCCTCGCTTTGCGTCAGCAAAAGCAAGCGTCGGATTACAGATTAGTAATGCAATCCCAGCAGCAACCGCTTGACGCATATCTCACCAGCTCGCGTTTACAAGGTCAAGACAGTTATATAACATCTGTCGGGAGCAAATGAAGCCCTCACGGTACTATTACCTTTTTGAAAGAATATCATGAGTAAAATTTCTGGTTGGTTTGTTCTCCTGGGCAGCGCTTGGCTCCTGGCCGCCTGCGCCGGCTCGCAGGCGCCGTCGTCCGAGGCTGCCGCCCAGGCCGCCAACCCACCTGTCCAGGCTCCAGCACCCACTCCATCGACCCAAGCGGCGGCAAAGCCGGCCGATGAGTCGCTGACCATCGACTTCAATATGGCCGGCACCACCCTGTCGCCTCAGGCGAAGTCGCAATTGGACGGGGCTGCGCGTCTGTATCGCGATGCTCAGCCAGAGGTGATGATCATATCTGGCCATAGCGACAAATCAGGCGAGGAATTTGCCAATCTCATCCTTTCCGCACGCCGTGCCGACATCGTGAAGAAGGCGCTGGTCGATCGTGGCATTCCGGCCGAACGGCTGCAAATCGTCGCCGTCGGCGAGGCGGAACTCGTTCCAACCGCTCCCCCAAGCCGT
>CAXTJW010000154.1:0-8081 GCA_964244305.1 uncultured Acetobacteraceae bacterium | reverse complement strand
GCCCGCCGTCTGCATATCCCGGTTCCCGACGACCAGGCCATCCTGACGCACGCCGATCTGGACGAATGGATCGACCGCACGCCCGGCCCGTGGGTGCTCAAGGTCGATGGATCCTGGGCCGGAGCCGGCGTGCAGATCGCATCCACGCGTGACCAGGCGCATCGCGCCCTGGGCACGCTGGCCCGCCGGGTGAACAGCCGCGTGGCGCTAACGCGGATGTTGGTCAACCGCGACCCGTTCAGCGCCGCCGACTGGCTCCATCGCCAACCACAGCAAATAAGCGCCCAGCGCTTTGTCCGCGGCTGGCCCGGCAATCTCGCCATGTTCTGCTGGGATGGCGAGATCCTGGCCGCCAACGTCGCCGAGGCAGTCGCCTGCGGCGGCGCGACCGGGCCGTCGACCATCATCAGGCTGGTCGAACGCCCTGATTTCATCGAGGGCGCCCGGCGGCTAGCGCGCGAACTCCGGCTTACCGGCTTCCACGGCTTGGATTTCATGGTTGACGAGTCGACAGGACGCGCACTGCTGATCGAGCTCAACCCACGGCTGACCGCCCTGTCGAACATCCGCATCGACGCCGCCCGCGACCTCATCGGCGCCGCTGTCGCAGTGCTCACAGGCGCCCCCTGCGCGCCGCCGGCAACCAGGCCCGAAGCCGAGTTGGTGGCGCACTTCCCAAGCGCCTGGCAATGGCATCGCGATGACCCGCGCCTGGCAGCCTGCTTCCAGGACGTGCCCTGGGAGATGCCGGCGCTCATGGCCGAAATGCTCCGCCCAAGCTGGCCCGAGCGCCCGTTGCTGGCCCGGATAGAGGCGGGCGCGCGCCGGCTCGTACGACGGGCCCGCGCCTGGCGCAACGCACGCGAGGCGCGGATCTCCGAGCCTATACTGGCAAAAACCCGCTGACAGCGTCCGCGCCGCCGCGCGTCTCCGTTCTCATTCCCGCGTATAATGCGGCGCACTGCATCGCGGGCGCGATCGAATCGGTCCTTGCGCAGACCGAGCAGAATTTCGAACTCCTGGTCATCGACGACGCGTCATCGGATGCAACCGCGGCGCTGGTCGAGGCCGCGGCAGCGAATGATCCGCGCATTCGCCTGCTCCGGTCACCAACGAACGGCGGCCCTGGCCTTGCACGTAATCAGGGCATCGCCGCCGCAACCGGCCAGTGGATCGCGCCGCTCGACGCCGACGACCGGTTCCACCCGCACCGGCTGGAGCGGCTCGCGCACATCGGCGATCGGCAACAGGCCGATATGGTGGCTGATAACCTTATGGTGTGCGCCGGTAATGGGCCGGCATCGCGCGTTCCGATGTTCCCGGCCGGGTTCATGCCGCCCTCGCTCTCCCTCGACGCGCTGGCGTTCGTAAGGGGCAACCTGGGCCCAAAGGCCAGCGGCCGGGTCGCTTATGCCTTCTTGAAGCCGCTGATCCGGCGTTCGTTCTTGCTGGAAAACGCCATCGCCTACGACGCGGCCCGGTTCGCGGAGGACTACCTGCTCTATCTGCGCTGCCTCCTGCACGGCGCACGCTGGGCACTCACGCCCGAGCCGATGTATGACTACGCCGTCCACGCAGCCTCGCTCACCGCCAGGCACTCTGCCAGCGACCTCGTGCACCTCGCCACCGCCGAGCGCGCCCTGCTGCGCCATCCCGCCGTGGTCCGCGAGCCGGCGCTGCGACGCAGCCTGACGCGGCATGTGCGCTCGGTGGAGCAGGCGCTGGCATGGTTTCGGTGCGCAACGGCAATCAAGGCGCGCGACCCGGCCGGCCTGCTGTCCAGTTGCGGCCGCGATCCACGCAACCTGCTGCATATCGGCCGCGAAGCCATTCGCGCGGTCCCTCGGGCCTGGGCCAAGCGTGCGGCAAAGGTGGCTAATTGACCGCCGGATGCTCCTCGCCGCCCAAAATCAAAGAGTTGCATGGGTTCATCTTGCGCCCAACCCGCCCGGCCCATACACAGCCAGCGCGAGGTGTAAGTGGATCAACGTCATAGAGGCAACTCAAAAGCAGCGCGGGCCTAAGGAGCACAAACCTGAAAGCCCCGTGCCTGAAAGCGCGACACCGACAAGCCCAGCGCTGAGCGCGTCCACGCTCGGGCGGCGCGCGCTGCATGGCCTGGTCTGGATGCTGGCGCAGAACGTCGCCGCCCGCGCCTTCAGCGTCGCGAGCCAGCTCGTGCTCGCCAGCCTGCTGCTTCCGGCCGAGTTCGGCCTCATCGGCCTGACCTACACCGTCACCAGCGTCGCCGCGACCCTGACCAACGTCGGCATTGAGGACGTCCTGATGCAGCGTCAACGGGCGCTGCGCCTTTGGACCGGCGCTGCATTCTGGATCATCTTCGGCCTGGCATCGCTCGCCGGAGTGCTGGTGGTCGCCGCCTCGCCCTTGGCCGCCGCCGCCTACAAGGCGCCCCAGCTCGTCGGCCTGCTCGCCGTCGCCGCCCTGGCCATGCCGATCAATGCCCTCGCCAGCGTGCCCGGCATGATCATGCGCTCCCGAATGCAGTTTGGCACCCTCGCCATCTACGGCACGGCCGAGATGTTCGCCCAGGCGCTGATGACCATCATCTTCGCCTGGGCCGGCCTCGGCGCCTACAGCTTCGTCATCCCGGCCCCGATCCTCGCCGTAGCCCGGACGCTGATCTTCTGGCGGCTGGCAAATTCCGGCACAAGCCTCCGCCCCATGCGCAAACGCTGGAAATACGTCGTCAACAACACAGCCGCCATCTTCCTGACCCGCATCATCATCACCTTCATCAACCAGGGCGACTACATGGTCCTCGGCCTGGTCGCGACCCAGGACATCGTCGGCGGCTACTACTTCGGCTTTCGCCTGGCCGCCCAACCGCTCTGGATCCTCGCCGGCAATTTCAGCGGCGTCATCTTCCCCGCTCTGGCGCAACTGAAGGGCGACCCAAAACGGCAGGGCGCCGCCGCGCTGAAGGCCTCCAACCTGCTGTCGTTCTGCGTCATGCCGCTGGCGATGCTGCAGGCCGCCGCCGCGGGGCCGCTGGTCACCAGCCTGTTCGGCCACAAATGGCTGACTTCCATCCCAATCATCCAACTCCTCAGCATCGGCCTTGCGTTCGACGCCGTGTCCTGGGTCGCCGGCTCGCTGCTCAATGCGCGCGGCGAGTTCGCGGTGGGGCTGCGCTATTTGCTGATCCAGGGACCCCTGTTCTTCCTCCTGGTCACGATCGGCGCAAAGCTCGATCAGGCCATCGGCGTCGCCTGCGCCGTCTGCGTGTTCTACGCCATCTCGCAGCCGGTCTTCGTCTGGGCCGTCTACCGGCGCCTGGGCATCGGCGCGCGTGCGGTCGCCATAATCTATCTGCGCCCAACGGCCTACGCCGCAGTGGCGGTCGGCTTGGGTCTCCTGGCCTCGATGCCGCGGTGGTTCGAAGGCAATCCGCTCCTGCGCGTGCTGATCATCGGCGTCGTCGGGGTCGGCATCTACGCCGGGCTCATACGATGGCTGGCGACCGAGGTATGGAACGAGTTACGCGACCGCGCCATCGGCGCGCTAAAACGGTAGCGGCTGTTCCTCCCCCAGCTGTTCGTCAGCCGTCGCCGCGCCCTATCATGCCGCAGCCAAGCAGGGAGAGGCGGCCATGGAACAACCCTCGATGTATCACCCAGGCATGCGCGCCCTGCAGGATGAGTTCGACGGCCGCCGCGTCGCCGACGCGCTCGAAGCGCACCGCAAGCACCGCGACTTCCTGCCCAATGAAATCGAACTCATCACGACGGCGCCGTTCTTCTTCGTCGCCTCGCACCACGCCGATGCCGTCGATTGCAGCTTCAAGGGCGGCGTGCCGGGCTTTGTGCAGGTGATCGGCCCGGCCACGCTGGAATGGCCGGAATATGACGGGAACTCAATGTATCGCACCTTGGGAAACATCGCACTAAGCCCGCGTGTCGGCCTGCTGTTCATCCGCTTCGACGGCGCATCGACCCTGACCCGCATGACCGGCGACGCGACCCTGGTGCGGGACGCCGAAACGCTGGCGCGCCATCACGGCGCCAAGTCCGTGGTGCGGTTTCAGGCCGACTACGTCTATCCGAACTGCCCTCGCTACATCCCGGAGCTGCAGATGGTCGCGCCAAGCGTGCATCCGCCGGCGCCGGGCCACGTTCCCCCGCCGCCAGCATGGAAATCGCGCGACTACATCCGCGACGAGCTGCCGGCCAATGATCCGCACCGCGGAGTACTTGGAAGTTAGATCAAGAGCTAGCTTGGGTTGAATCGATGCTCATATGACGTTCATGCCAATGCTCCTCATCCTTTTTGTCGTCGTATCCATCGCAACCACGGCGTTCGACCTGGTGCTGCGTGCCCGCCAGGCCGCCCATGTCGCGCGTCACCGCGGCGCCGTCCCCACAGCCTTCGCCGACTCAGTTACCCTCGCAGAACACCAGCGCGCCGCCGACTACGAGCGTGCGCGGCTGCGCCTCGGTGCTGCTGCATCGCTGTTCGGCCTCGTCGTCGCGCTCGCCTGGGCCACCTTCGGCTACGACGCCCTCTACGGCGCGGCTGCACGCCAAATCCCCGGCGGCCTTACCCGCAGCGTCCTGTTCCTGATCGCCGCCGGCGCAGTGTCCTCGGCGCTGAACCTGCCGTTTGCTCTCCTGCGCACCTTCGGCATCGAGCAGCGCTTCGGCTTCAACCGCACCACGCCCGGCGCGTTCGCGCTGGACCGTCTCAAGGGCGGGGCGCTTTCCTTGGCGCTCAGCGTTCCCCTGCTCTATGGCCTGCTCTGGCTGATGGCCCGGCCCGGCCTTTGGTGGCTATGGGCCTGGCTCGGCCTCATGCTGATCATGCTGGCGATGATGGACGCCTACCCGCGCTGGATCGCCCCCATCTTCAACCGCTTCACCCCGCTCGAAGGTCCGCTCCGCACCCGGATCGAGGGCCTGCTGCACCGCTGCGGCTTCGAGGCCTCCGGTCTGTTCGTCATGGACGCCTCCCGCCGCTCCGCCCACGGCAACGCCTACTTCTCCGGCCTCGGCCGCAGCAAGCGCATCGTGCTGTTCGACACCCTGGTCGCCGGCAACAGCGAAGCCGAGCTGGAGGCGGTGCTCGCGCATGAGCTCGGCCACTTCAAGCTGAACCACATCCTGTTCGGCCTGCTGCAGACGGCGGCCCTGTCGTTCCTCGCCCTCTTTGCCGTCGGCTGGCTCTGCAAGCAGCCCTGGCTGCTGCCGAGCTTCGGCATCGCGCATCAGGACGACGCCCTGGCCCTGGTGGTCGGCGTGCTGGTGGTGCAGGTCGCCGGTCCGGCGCTCGGCATTATGGCGAACTGGATCAGCCGGCGTCATGAATATCAGGCCGACGACTTCGCCCGCCGCATGGTAGGCGCCGAGCCCATGGTGTCCGCCCTGCTCCGGCTGTCGCGCGATAACGCCAGCACCCTCACGACCGACCCTCTCTACGCCCTGGTCAACTTCAGCCATCCCCCGGTCCCATTGCGCGTGCAGCGGCTGCAGGAGGCGAAACAGCCAGCCTAAGCGCCAGGCCGCGTCTGCCCGCGCATCGGCCGAAAGCCTTGGAGCGGCGCATCGGTGGCCGGCCCTGCTTGAGTCGCAGGCCGTTCACTTGGCGTCGCAATTCCCGGTGCTCTGGAGCCCGGCGCAGGCTGCAGCGCCGCATCGGGCTCAGCCACAGGCCCAGGCGCGAGCTCAGGAGACGGCATCGTTTCAGGCACCGGTTCCAGCACAGCCGCAGGCGCTTCGGCTTGCGGCGCTGGATCTGGCAGGGGTTGCAGGGTCGGGTAGAGCGGAACCGGAGCCGGCAATGCTCCATAGCTCGGCTGCGCACCGTAAGACGGAGGCGGCGAGTAGAGTGGCGGCGGAAATGCCGAATAATACGGTGAAACGCAGCCCGCGAGCAGCGTGACGCCTGATCCAAGCGTCAGCCAAATGCAATAACGAACTCTGTTCCTCACCCTTGCCCCTCCGGATTCGGCTTGACCTAGCAAGGCTAGGCCGCCGTGGCCAGTGAGGATCGATAAAGTTGAATAGTTATGGGCCATTATCAAGTTTCGCGCTCGTGATGACCAGCGTGCCTCAGCCGTTCGGAAAACTATTAGAAAGCGCCGTTCACCCCGCGATCTCATACTTCTGCGAATGAATATCATGCCGACCCGGCCGCTAATGCCTCCTTTCAGCAAACCCCATAACTGATCGCGACGGTGCGCCCCGTTCCTTCGGCGGCCGGCACAGGAGGCAGATCATGAAGCGTATTCTCACCCTCGCAGCTTCACTCGTATTTTCCATCGGCGGCGCAGCATTGGCGCAAACCGCCACCTACCCGGCGACCGAGCAGGCCGCGGCATACTCCACCGCATCGAGCTCGGTCGGCCGCTGGCTCTATGATCTCCAGGGCAACAAGATCGGCAGCGTACGCAGCCTGGCCGATAACGGCCAAACGGCGGTGATCATGGTCGGCTCCTATTTCCAGGAGGGCAGCCATGAAGCGCGCGTCCCAGCCAGCGCACTCTCGGTCGTAAACGGCAAGGCCACGCTGCACAGCGAAACGGTCGAGGCCTTGAACGCTCCGCACCACTAGCCGCCAGCCCCCACGACGTCCGGGAACACGCCCCGGACATCGTGGCAGTTGCTCGGGCGACCTCATAGACGAACGGCGTACCGTCGAGCGTGCCCCCAAAGGCACCGAACAACAGCCCGTCCTTAAACGTCTCACTTTACATAGACAGCGCTCGAACCCGAACTATCATGCTGCAAACATAGCAGCAAAAGGCCCGGAAATGACGACGGAACAACATGCAGGATCCGGCCTGCGCTACCTGGAAGACCTTCAGGTCGGGCAGCGTTTCTCCACCGGGTCGCACGCGATCGACGAGGCACAAATCAAAGCATTTGCGGCGCAGTTCGACCCCCAACCCTTCCACCTCGACGACGGCGCGGCCAAGCAGACCCTGTTCGGCGGCCTCGCCGCAAGCGGCTGGCACACCGCCGCCATTACGATGCGGCTCCTGGTCGAGGGCGGCGCGTCGCTCGCCGGCGGCGTCATCGGCGCGGGCGCCGAGATCGCCTGGCCCAAGCCCACCCGCCCCGGCGATGTCGTGCAAGTCGAAAGCGAGGTAACCGAGATCGTCCCATCGCGCTCGCGGCCCGATCGCGGCATGGTGACCATGCGCAGCGAAACCCGCAACCAGCACGGCGACGTAGTTCAGATCCTGACGGCCCGGCTCGTCGTCCCCCGCCGTCCCGATTAGGCCACCCGCTGTCAACGGCGCGAGTTGGATGTAGTCTGATCCCCAAGCAGCCAGGAGCAGCCGATTTGACGAGCGAAGGTGTCCCGGAAGGTTGGGTCAAGCGGTCCGGCAAGGCGTTCAGGACGCATGTCGGGCCATTCTACAGCCCACCCGGCGAAGAAAATCTAGGGTTCGGCTTCCTCGCCGACGAGCGCCACGGCAACAAACGCGGCGTCGTCCATGGCGGCATGCTCGCCACCGCCTTCGACGTAGCGCTCGGCGAGGCGTGCTGGGAGGCCGCGAAGCAGCGTCCCTGCGCCACAGTGCAGCTCAACGTGCACTACGTCGGCGCGGTGCAGCTCGGCGAGTTCGCCTACGTCCGCTCCGAGCTGGTCAAGGCCACCCGCAGCCTGGTGTTCCTGCGCGGCACGATGACCGTGGGCGATCGTATCGTCGCGACCGCCGATGGCGTCTGGAAAATCCTGCAATGGCGCGGCGAGCCCTACGTCGCGTCCTGAATCCGGGTCTCTCGCTCCCAAGGCGGCGGGTCGCGAAACCGGCCCGCTAGGAAATCAACGAAGCTGCGCACCTTTGGCGAGAGATGGCGCGCCGACGGATAAACAGCGTGCACGCCCAAATCCGCCAGCCGCCACCCCGGCAGCAGCCGCACGAGTTCGCCCCGGCGCAACGCATCCGCGGCGATGAACGTCGGTTGCGCGATGACGCCCTGGCCAGCCAAAGCAGCGGCGAGCAGCGCATCGCCATTGTTGGCGACGAGATTGCCCGACAACCAAACCTCATCGCTGCTCTCGCCGCCCTCCTCATTCTGGAACCGCACGGCGCCGCCCTGGCTATAGGCATA
>CAXTJW010000153.1:0-8156 GCA_964244305.1 uncultured Acetobacteraceae bacterium | reverse complement strand
AGCAACAAAACTTTTCATACCTGATGTTTCCTCTCGCCTAGCCACTCTGCATGGCACCCAGACAAAGCGCGGGCTTTGTATGTCGAGTCAAGCAGATGTGAGCTATTTTGATACACGTTACGGATAGCGACCAGAAAAGTGAACGCGACGCCTACCAAGTCGCCGCATCCTGTGCGCGCCAAATGGTGTCCGCGCCGGCCAATGTGCCATCGAGCCACTCCGTTCGTTCGGTGGCGTGCAGATAATGAAGAGTGATCGCTCCGACATGTCAGGCAGTCCCCCAATACGGCTCAGTGCTGCAGCCGGCGATGATTATGATGCACTGTCGAATAAGCGTGAGTATGCGCTCCAACCCTCAATACTTTGTTAAGATTATCAGCGCATGCTGCGTTTATGTCGCTCATGTCCAATACATTTTCGTTGAAACCAGACGTTCAAAGGCGCAACTCATGATCCGTGGTGCGTCCGCTTTGGCCGTGGCAGTCGTCCTTGGCTTTCTCGTCTGGCTCGGCTGGGACGGCGCCGGAACGCGCGATGACATGAAATTGGCGGCGCAACAGGCCGTGCGGGTGGCCGAACTACGCGGAACCTTCGCCTATCTCGACGAGTGGCTCACTATGTCGGCGCATATGGCAGCCACATCGGGCGAACCGCGGTGGGTCGCACGCTATGACGAGGCGAGGCCGCAACTTGCGGCAGCCATCGCCGAGGCGGTCGCGCTCGCGACGCCAAGCGTTGCTGCAGCGCTCACCGCCACCACGAACGAGGCGAGCGCCGGCCTAATTAAGATGGAGCGCGCGTCGTTCGCGCAGGCCGCTGCGGGAGATCGTGAGGGCGCCCGGTTGCTGCTCGACAGCCCGGAATTTGCCTATTTGAAAGCAAGCTACGCGTCGGGCATCGAAGTGTTCGGACAGGATCTCGAAAGCCTGGCCGCAACCCGCGCCAAGATGCTCAACGACCGTGCTTGGCTGGAAACAGCCGGGCTTGCGCTGGGCGCCGTGCTGCTGGTCGCCGCCACCATCGCCCTGCGCGGACAGGCGCAACTGCGGCAGGCGATGGAGTGCACCGAGGTCGTGGCCCGTACTGACGCCCTGACCGACCTGCCCAACCGGCGGCGGCTCTATGAGGAGCTGCGGGCGATGTTGGCGAGAACGGAGCGAAGCGGCCAAGGCGTTGCGCTGCTGCTGCTCGATCTTGACCGCTTCAAGGCTGTGAACGACGTGCACGGCCATCCTGCGGGTGACCAAGTGCTTCAGCTCGTAGCCGCCCGGCTGCGCGAATTTGCACGCATCGGCGACCTGATCGCCCGCTTAGGCGGCGACGAGTTCGCGCTGGTGGCGCCGCTCGACCCGCCAGGGCAGCACAGTCTGCACAGCGATGCTGCAGCCCAGATAGCAACGCGGATCATCACTTCTCTGGAAGTACCGTTCGAGCTCGTCTGCGGGACCAAGGTGCAGATCGGCGTCAGCATCGGCTTGGCCCTGACGCAAACAGAGCACGAAAGCGCCGATGCGATCGTACATCGCGCCGATGTCGCGCTTTATCAGGCCAAGGCCGACGGGCGTGGCCGCTTTTGCTTGTTCGAACCGCTCATGGAAGCTCACATCAAAACGCGCGCATTGCTTGAAAATGAGCTGCGCCAAGCGGTCGCCGACGACTGCATCATTCCGCATTTTCAGCCTTTGGTGGAGATGGACAGCGAGCGCCTTATTGGCTTCGAGATGCTGGCACGCTGGCCTCATCCAACTCGCGGCATGGTCTCGCCGGCTGAATTCGTGCCGATTGCAGAGGATATCGGGCTGATCGGACCGATGACCGAACGGCTGTTGCGAAGGGCCTGCTGCATAGCGATGGCGTGGCCGCCCGACATTCTGCTCGCCTGCAACGTGTCGCCGCTTCAACTGCGCGACCATGGCCTTCCGGCGATGGTTCGGGCCGCGCTGGACGAGTCTGGCCTCCCGCCGCACCGGCTCGAACTTGAGATCACCGAAAGCGCGCTTGTCGGCGATCTCGATTTGGCGCTCGAACTGCTAAACGAGCTCAAAGCATTGGGAGTGCGGCTGGCGCTCGACGACTTCGGCACCGGCTACTCGAGCCTGCGGCATCTCAACATGCTGCCGTTCGACAAGCTAAAGATCGACGCCGGCTTCGTCGGCGCGATGAGCCGCAGCGTGGAGAGCCGCAAGATCGTCGCCGCCGTGGTCGGGCTCGGCCATAGCCTCGGCCTGATCACCGTGGCGGAGGGTGTCGAGGAACCCGAGACGGCGTCGCTGCTGCGCGATCTCGGATGCGATATCGGCCAGGGCTGGCTGTTTGGACGCCCAGGCTCGGCCGAGGCAGCCAGCGCGCTATTGTTGCATCGCCCCACGGAAACAGCGGCCGACGCCGCGAAACAGCCCGGCATGGGTCCTTTGCCGGTTGCCCCGCTTGCGCAGTCTTGCGACGCCTTGCCGGGAGACCGCCTGCTGGAACAAGGCGCCTGAACAAACGGCCGCCGCACGGCGTCAAAAAGGGTTTGTATTTCTCGCGCTGCCCGCCACTTTTCGCGGCAAGCTGCAGAAACATCTCCCGATTGAGGAAGCCCAGCTATGATCTACGACGCGCCATTGCGGGACATACGTTTCGTGCTGGACGAGGCCCCAAAGTTTGCCCGCGAGATGCTGGCGCCGTTCAACCGGTCCGGCGTCCGCCAGGATGCCGCCTGGCATGACGGCGAGGTGACGACGCCTGATGGCTTCGCCGACGCCTATGCTTGCTATGTCGCCGGTGGCTGGAACGCGCTGTCTTGCGATCCCGAGTATGGCGGCCAGGGCGGGGCGGGCATCGGCCGGGATTTCTACATGGCCAGGATCGGCACTGCCCGGTTCTACGCCGTCCTGCATGGAACGGCCGGCGCTACGGCTCTGAATGAGGCGCAGTTCGCAGCCTAATCGCGCCATCGCCACAGCTACCACCGCCGCGGCGCTAGTTCTTGACCTGCGCGTGGCGAGCGAGGTCGACGGTCACGAGGTCGAAGCGGGATTGGAGCAGCGACCGCGTACCGACCTGATGGTAGGCGATCCTCAACTGCTGCGCGTCGACGCTGATCCGGAGATAGCCGTAGTCGTGATCGTCATACTTCTCGAGCGTTAGCCCGCTGGTTTCGACGGCGGGCTCCGTCTCGAGATAGTCGACCCGGGAGCCGTTCTCTGGCCCCTGCGCCGGCTGGTTGCGGCTGCTGCGGACGATCGGGTTCACGTTGTGCCCGCCATTCCCGCACACGACGAACGGTATGTCGCGATCGGCACCGTCAAAACGAACCGTCCGCGTATAACGCTGATAGTTATGTGCATGCGCCGATAGAAAAGCGTGCGGATAGACGCCCTCGGTCAGAAAGACGCGGTCCATGTCGCGCAGCATATCGCTGCTGCTGCCGTGATTGCCGCCCCGGGTGCCCGAAGCTGGCGGCGACGTATAGTTGAATGGTGGGTGATGGACGGCGACGAGGACTGCGCCCTGATAATTTTCCTGCTTGATGCGGCGCATCTGTGCCGCCAGGAACTTCAACTGCGCATCAGGAACGCCGGGCCACTTTCCGCCCTCGCTCGAGATGAGGCCAGGATCCTCAAGCGCATTGCTGAACAGCCCGATGATTCGGACGAACGGAGCGTCCAGCGCGAAATAGACGCCGGGCTGCGTCATGGCGGTGCGATGCAGCGAGCCGGCCTCCAGTGCAATGACCGGCTGCGGCGAGCAGAAATTGCGCGCGAATACGGCAAGCGGCTCCTCCCCTTGCGGTGTTCCCGGAATGACGAAGGAGTCGTGGTTTCCAGCGACGGCGAACACGGGCGCCGGGTAGGCCCGATACGGCTCGTAGAACTGATCATAGTAATAGCGGGACTCGCCGAAGTTGTAGACCACGTCCCCGAGATGGAACAGGAACGCGGGCCGGTTGCCCGCCTCGTCGGTGGCGCAGTCGATCGAGAGCTGATCGGCCACCCGGAGCTCGTTGCGATACTTGCGCACGTCGGAGGAGCCGGTGTCGCCCACCGCGTGGAATACGATGCGGCCGGCGGTTTTGATTGCGGCCGCCACGTCGGCGCCGCGAGTGCCGTAGGCGTCGGCCAGGCCGAACAGGGCGTCGTCGGCCGCGCGTGATGGCGGGAATGGCACGACCTGGGTTTTAAGCAGCGCCGCGACCTGGGCATAGACCGCGTTGTCGGAGGGGTGCTGGGTGCCAAAGGCGAGCGGATCAGAGCTTTGGCCGGGCTCAGCGAAAACCGGGTTCTCAAAAACGGGTCCGCCGGCCGCGGGTTTAGCTTTCACCATCAGACCACTCCAATCAATAAAACGCGCGCACAGTAGCATATTGATTGTCGATCACAACTGATCCAACCGGCGAATAGTGTAGCATCTTAAAACTGTAGCTTTAGGCACGGGCATTGCTCCACGCGACGCGCGTCGTTCAAGCAGCTCTTGAACGTGGGAATGGCAGTGACAGCCCGCCTCCGCTAGTCTCTCGCCCGTGACCAGCGGAGAGGCAAAAATGTCGGTCCTGTCGAATAGAACGGAACAGCTGCAGGCGCACATGCCCGGCACCAAGGCCCAGGTATCGGCCGCAGAGTGGCAGGCGCGGCTCGACTGCGCCGCCGTCTACCGTCTGCTGGCGATCTTCGGCATGAGCGACCTGGTCTACAATCACGTTACCCTGCGCATCCCAGGCGAGGGGGAACGGCTGCTGATCAACCCGTTCGGCTGGTTGTATGAGGAAATCACCGCCTCCAGCCTGATCACCATCGATCTCGACGGCACAATTCTGCTGAACCCGCATGATGACCTCGGCATCAACCGGGCCGGCTATGTGATCCACAGCGCCGTCCATGCGGTCCGGGCGGATGCGGCCTGCGTGATCCATACGCATAGTCGGGCCGGCATGGCAGTGTCGGCCATGAGCTGCGGCCTGCTGCCGCTCACGCAGACGTCGATGCGTTGCATGCCGATTGCCTATCACGATTACGAAGGCCCGGCGGTGGACCTCGACGAACGCGGCCGGCTGCAGCGCGACCTTGCGGACCACCGGTTCATGGTGCTGCGCAACCACGGCCTGCTGACGACCGGGCCGACCGCCGCCGAGGCGTTCAACGGCATGTATTGGCTCGAAATGGCCTGCCGGGCCCAGGTGGACGCGATGGCGGCGCGGACGGAGCTGACCATGCCGGACGCGCGCACCGTGGACCATGCGGTGCATCAATATCAGCCGGGAACCCGCCGCCCGTTCGGCGTGCTGGAATGGCCCGCGATGCTCCGGCTGCTGGATCGCCGCGACCCTGGCTGGCGCGACTAGCCGGGCATTGCATGCGGAGATCATAACGACGACGGGCCGGTTCATGGAGGTCGGGCCGGCGTGGGACGCGCTGTGGCGGGGCGGCAGCCAGAGCGTGTTCCAGAGCCACGGCTGGATCGCAGCCTGGTGGGGTTCCAGACCAGCCGGGGACGATGCGCGCTTGCGCGTGGGCGTTTGCTGGGCAGGAAATGACCTCGTTGCCGCTCTGCCGTTCGCGACGCGCCGCCACCGCGGTGTCCGCGTGCTCGAATGGGCGGCGAAGGAGTGCAGCGACTACTGCGACGCGCTGACTGGCCCGGAGCGAGCCAACGGCGGCCCGGCGCTCGAGCAGGCTTGGGCTGCGGTGGCCGCCGCTGGAGGCTTCGACCTCGCATATCTGAGCCACGTGCGCCCCGATGCGGCCCTGCACGGATTGCTCGGCCGCCATCCACAGGCCTTGCAGCTCCGCCCGAGCCGCCGCTCGGCCCGAAGCCGGCAGGTCTGCTATCCCCTGGATGGGCGCGCTTGGTTCCAGGGCCTCGACGCGGCGGCCCAGGACAGCCATGGGCGCGGGATGCGGGCGCTCGCCGAAATGGGGCCCATCAGATCGGAGCTGCATGGGCACGGCGACGACGTCGGCGGGCTGATCGGCCGCATGATCGCCCTCAAACGGCGTTCACTCGCCAATGCCGGCCAGAGCTATGCGATCCTTGGCAACGATGCGGCGGCCTTCCATGCCCTCATCAACGAACTCGCCCGGCAACAGGCGCTGCAGGTATTCACTTTGCATTGCGGTGATCATCTGGTGGCCGGACTGGTGAATATCGTGACTGGCACGCGCGTGCAGGTGTTCTTTGCGGCGCATGATCCGCAATGCGGCCATTCGGCACCGGAGACGCTGGCACTGGTCGAACTCACCATCAAGGCCCTGGGGATGGGGATGACGGAGGTCGACCTGCTCTGTGTCGAGGCGGGCAGCGACTACGCCTTCACCAACGCACAGGTCGATCTCGCCTCCTATGCCGGTGCCAAAACGTTGGTTGGAAGGCTTGCGCTCGCGGTTGGCGAGCGCCGGGCTTGATCGCTGGCATCGCTGCCGCTAGTCCCAGCGACGACTGCCTATTCGCCGCCCGGCCCCTCTTTGGACTGTTCGAAGCCCGCCTCGACCGTCGCACGCAACGCGTCTGGCTCGCTCAGCACGAATGCAACCCGCGAACGGTGCAGCAGGCCGGCACGGGTCAGCACCGACAACTCGCGCGACACCGTCTCGCGCCGGGCACCGATGCGGGAGGCGAGTTCGTCCTGCGTCGGCGGCGGGCTTACGGTGCGCGTGCCGTCCGGGCGCACCCGGCTGAGGCGCAGCAACTCGGCCGCGAGGCGCAGGCGGGTCGGCAGGGCCGTATGCTCCAGCAGCCGGCGGTTCTGCATGCGGATGCGCTCCGTCAGCAAGCGCAGTAGCCGCAAGCCGACACTCTGCGACGTGAGGGCAAGGTCGAGGAATGCCACAGCCGGCACCGCGCAGAGCCGGGTGCGGACGAGCGCCTCCACCCGTGCCGACCGCGGCGCGTGGTCGATGGCCGACATCTCGCCCACGACATCGCCGGCGTTGAAATCGCCCAATATCTGGGTTTGCTCGCCGTTGGCCGTGCGGATCAGCACGCGCACGCTGCCCTGCACGACGAAATACACGTCCGTCGTGACGTCATCGAAGTCGACCAAAGCTTGGTCCGGCCCGGCCTCGATCCAGCGTGCGTGGGCGGCGAGCCGCGCCAGGGCGCTGGCGGGTGTGCCAGCTAGGAAGCCATGCCGGGCCAACGCGCGCTCTGGGCCTGTGTCGGACGTTGCCATGACCATACGTTATGCCAGGGTTAGCAATAAGTCATCCGCATAGACAGGGGCATATGCTTCGAAATGGGCCGCCTGCAGTGTGACCCGGCGCACAGCGACGGCTTGGGCGCTGGCTTAGCCATCCGCTCATGGCCATCGCGGCCGCCATCGGAACATTGGGTTCCAGCGCGGCGCGGAGATTTCGGGCCATCATCAAGGGAACGCCATCATGAGCCTGAAAGCCGCATTCACCGCCGTCGCCTTGCTGAGCCTGATCGCCGGCCCGGCGCTTGCCGGGGGGGAGGGCAACGGCGACCCGTTTCCGTCCCAAGCCGCAGTCCAAGTCACGGCAGGCAGCCCGTTCGCCACCGAAACCGGGTCCACCGCCTATCCGCGGATCACCGGCAACACGACGCAGCCGTCCGCTTTGGCTGGGCTTGAGCCGGCCTCCGGCAGCGAGGCCATTCTGCAGACCGCCAACTCGTTGCCGCGTGGTTTCGACAATGGCAGCTTAGCCTCCTTGCAGGCGAGGATCGTCGACCGCTATTTGGCTGGCCATCCTGAGCGGGCGCGCGGCCTCGAAGCCCGCGCCGGAAGCGTCAGAGGCTGAGGCAGCCGGTCTGTGGCCTGGCGGGGCCAGTCGCGCGCCGGCCCCGTTCATGCAGTGCCCGGCTGCGTGACCACGCTGCTGGGTCAGGCCTCGTCCATCTCAGCAACCCACGCAGTTCACCTTGCCAGATCGCGGAGACGAGAAGGCCGTTTGCGTCAGAACGACGGACGGGAGGAGAATATTGATCGGCGGGGTGTAAGCATATCGGGCTTGGATCATAAGAACGCTGCTTCCGCTGTTGGTCACCATCGAAGAGGCCAGCTTCGACGCGTTGGCCGCGCCGATCGCAGTGGCGGCGGTGGGGCAGGCATTGTCGTATTCCCAGTCCCTCCCGGTGCCTTGGGTAACGCTGGCGATCGCCATCGAGAGGCCGGCTGTCGCATAGGGCGACATCGTGAGCTGGGCGCCCCCGCAGTA